>DMIT01000144.1 GCA_003452275.1 Rhodospirillaceae bacterium
CCATTCAAGAAGGCCGATTTTTCAACCGAGAACTGGTCAGCAAGCTTCTTTTCTTCCGGTCTTAATTGGTTGGCCAGATAAACGGCCCAGACTTTATCGATCTCGGACAGATTTTTTTCAATATCATCGGTTAATAGCTTTGGATCTGACTGACCTACCGAAATGAGATTCAAATCAAAAGCACTCACATACATCATGCGACTGATGGCAGATAATTGCCCTGCGGCAACTGTACGGTCTTCATAAACGGTTTGCAGGGAATCTTTAATTTGCTGGGTTAGATAAATACCTGTTCCCCCGACAAAAGATGTCATCAAACATAAAATAGTTACCATCACCGTCATTTTGCAGGAAATGCGGGCGAACCGTCTTAATATATTGCCCTTCATACTATGGTCTTCAACCCGACCATGGTTAATCACGCAATTTTTCAATTTTCCTTCTCTGATACCGCTATATATGCGGTCAACTTCCTTGACACTGTCGCGGCTCGGTTTACTGCGGATGGAAATAAATCCGTTGACCTGATTGCCGTCCATAATCGGCATGGCATTCGCATATACCCAGTAATGATCGCCGTTTTTGACGCGGTTTTTGACATACCCGCTCCATGGTAGTCCCTTTTTCAGATCGTCCCACATATCTTTGAATGCTTCGGGCGGCATATCGGGATGACGGATAATATTATGCGGTTGTCCAATCAACTCTTCCTTTGCAAAGCCTGAAATTTTCAGGAAATCTTTATTGATAAACTCGATCCGACCTTTGCTATCTGTTCTGGAGACAATCATCATTCCGTCATCCATCACAACTTCGTGGCTCGTAGTTGGTTGATTATTACGCATCTGAATCCTCCGGAATAAAAAATGGAAGTGAGAACAAAAATAAGATTCCATACTACCAGTTACAACCATAGATGTCATCCACCTAAATAAATGCTACCTATCACACATCCGCATGACGTCCGCTTTTGTCCATCCTTATCGGCGTAACTTGTATTTCATCATTGTAATGATATATGTTTTCTATTGAACATTTAAAGGCAACGATGAATCCATTTATTATCTCTCCGAATTTAACCGGTCTTGTTTTTGTCACCGGCAAAGATAGTTTCAGCTTTCTGCAAAATATTATCTCGAACGATATTGCATTGCTGGAAACAGAAGACATTATCCATGCCTGCCTTTTGACCCCGCAGGGAAAATACCTGCATGATTTCTATATCCGCCGCGTTGATGACGGTTATGCTCTGGCCTGCGAAGGCGGGGCGCGATGTGACGATCTGGTGCAACGGTTAAAGAATTATAAATTACGGGCCGACGTAACGATTGAATCCAAATTCGTCGGAACCGATAACTGGGTCGATGAAGATGATGACGAATATAAAATGTGGGATGCCGACCGCATTGAAAAATCTTTGCCCGACGGATCTCGCGATGCCGAAATTGGCGTTTCGACATTGGCCGAACTGAATCTGGATGAACGCACCGTGTCCTATACTAAAGGCTGTTACATCGGTCAGGAATTGGTCGCGCGGATGCATAACCGCAATCTGGGCAAAAAACACCTGGTGGGCGTTGAGTTTTTGAATTCCCCTCCCCCTTACGGTACAGACATCGAAGGGTTTGGCCTGATGCGATCTGCCTGTGGGAACAAGGGCCTCATCCTGATGCCACGCGATGTCGAAGAACAATTAAAACAAGGAAAAATTGACCATGCTCCGTTTCGTCTTCTGGGACTGTGATAATACCCTTGTTGAAAATGCCGCCCTGCATTGGAAAAAACATGAAGTCACTCTTATCAAACACGGTTATCATCTTCCGGCGGATGTAAAACGCACATTCTACCACAATAACGGGAACCAGAACTGGCAATGGATGGTCGATCATATCGGCCTGACCATTCCCTGTGAGGCCTATTTGAAGGAAGTCGATGCATGGTATCATGCGAACGTGCATGAAGTTCCTTTCCGCGGTGGCATTCCATGGGCGCTGGATTATTTCAAAAGGAACGACGTCAAACAATGCGTGGTCACTAACGCGCGCCGCGCCTCTGTCGAGCCAATGTTAGAGGTCAAAGGCATTTCTCCTTATTTTGAATTTACATGGTGCAAGGAAAATTATACGGCGCGCAAACCCGACCCGATGCCCTATCTATCCGCTCTTGAAAATATGGAACGCGTTATGAACCGGAAAATTGATAAAGCGGAATGTCTGGCTATCGAAGATGACCCGTTGGGCGTCACCGCTGCGCATCTTGCGGGGATTCCGGTTATCCAGCGCCGTTATGAACGCGATGAATTCCCGTCCCCCGATGCAGATATTTCCGTGTTTGACGAAGACGATTTTATCGCGGCCATTCGTGATATGTCGTTCCTACCCCCCGAAAATTTATAAAATATTCAGGACTTTTTTCTTTGACTCTGACACCTCGGCACCCCGCACATATAAAGGTGCCGGCGCAATTTTCGGATCATAACCCGTTTGCCCCGCATATGTCTCCGCCGCCATGCGGGCAAGG
>DMIT01000138.1 GCA_003452275.1 Rhodospirillaceae bacterium
CATCGTTTGCAGCGTATGGTGTCCGAAGCGCGTAAAATGGAATTTATTTTAACGCGAACCGAAGTGGAAGCGTTATTGCTCGAAGCCAATCTTATCAAAACATTGAACCCTGTTTATAATGTGTTACTGAAGGATGATAAATCTTATCCTTATATTCATTTGGCTGATACGTTGGGGTTTCCGAAAGTTGTTCGCTTTCGCGGAAAGCCGGATAAGGATGGAGATTATTTCGGGCCGTTTGCTAGTGGTTATGCCGTTTATGAAACGCTGGAAATCATTCAGCGGGCCTTTCAGTTGCGAAATTGTAAAGATACTGATTTTGTAACGCGAAAGACGCCGTGTTTGCAATATCACATTAAGAGATGTACTGCCCCGTGTGTTGCCAAAGTCATGTCCGAGCAATATGCGCAACAGGTGAAAGATGCAAAGGATTTCCTGACGGGAAAAAGTCGGGAGGTTCAGGATAGGCTCCAGTTAAAAATGATGGAGGCCAGTGCAAATCAGGCATTCGAACAAGCGGCCTTTTACCGCGACCGTATTAAAATCCTCACCTCTATCCAGTCGCGACAAGGAATAGATGGTTATGCGATCGGGGATGCGGATATGGTGGCGATGATGCAGGATAAAGGGCAGGTCTGTATCCAGATTTTCTTTTTCAGGAACGGGCAAAGCTATGGCAACAGGTCATTTTTTCCGACACACACTGATGAGATGGGCGAGGGGGAGATTGTGGCGGCCTTCCTTGCGCAATTTTATGCTGATAAGCATATACCGTCTGAGATATTGGTGAATGTTGTCCCGTCAGAAAATGATGTTCTGGAACAGGCGTTGGCACAGATGTCGGATCGTAAAATCTCTATCATGATGCCCCAGCGTGGAAAGCGTAAGGATGTCATGGACATGGTCGCAAATAATGCGCGTGAAGCCTTGCAAAGGCACCTTTTGCAAAAGCAGAGTGATGATGCGGCGTTGGATATGATTGCCATATTGTTCGATATGGGTAGGCCGCCTGAGCGTATTGAAATTTATGATAATTCTCATACTGGTGGAACCAATATGGTGGGTGGGATGGTGGTTGCCGGGCGAGAGGGTTTTATCAAACGCGCCTACCGGAAATTTAACATTCGGCAAGCTGCTGCCTCTGATGATTATGGAATGATGCGCGAGGTGATGCGTCGGCGCTTCGGGAAAATCGAGACGGATGAAAACTTCCCTGATCTTTTGCTGATTGACGGTGGGGCAGGGCAATTGAGTGTTGTTCATGAAGAGCTGGTGGCGTTGGGTGTTTTCGATAAGCTGACTGTGGTTGCTATTTCGAAGGGGGAAGACAGGAACGCGGGGCGTGAAAAATTTCATATGGTGGGGAGGGATGTTTTTCAGCTTCCTTTGCATGATCCGACCTTGCAATACTTGCAAAGATTGCGAGACGAAGCGCATCGTTTTGCAATTGGATCTCATCGTACCAGAAGAAATAAATCAATAGAAATCAGTGTATTGGATGATGTTCCTGGTGTGGGGGCTTCACGAAAGAAAGCTTTGTTGCATCATTTCGGGGCGGCTAAGTCGGTACAAGATGCAACGGTTGAGGATTTATCGAAAGTTAAAGGAATATCCCGCGATCTGGCTAAAAAAATATATGGATTTTTTCATTCCGGCACCATTTAAAATCTTGCGTACCCTGTTTTCCCCGTGTTAGGTTATTTTTATTCCGAATAATCCATGAAAGAATAAAGGTGGCTTCTGCTCACCTTGCTATTTTTCTTTGGGGCCTGTTCGGGGTTTTTAAACAACTAAAAAACTGGAAAGGTTAAACAGTTTATGTTTCATCGTCCTACATCACCCAACGACCAACCTGCACCTTCCTCAACAGTTGGCGCACAAGCGGAAAGCAAAACCATGACACAAAATAATGAATCCGGCGAATCATCAGCTGATCGTTCGGTTGATATCCCAGCCAGCCCCTTCCAACGCCCAGGCCAGCCATCGGCAGCAGCAGCTCCGGTTGCCAACGCAACAGCAGCAGCCCCTGCAAGAATGGCTCCTCCAGCTTATGGTGGATATCCTGCAGCCTATGCAGCCTCTCCGGCAGCAACCTCTGCGGCAGATCCTAAAGCCCGCCGTTTGGTCATTGGTCACGGCATCACCATGTCCGGTGAAATAGAATCTTGTGACCTTCTGGTCGTCGAAGGTACAGTCGAAGCCGCTTTGAAAGGCGCCAGCGTTCTTGAAATTTCCGAAAGCGGTATGTTCTATGGCACCGTGGAAATCAATGAAGCAACCATCGCCGGTAAATTCGAAGGCGATCTGACAGTCAATGGTCGTCTGACTGTTCGTTCAACCGGTTCTATCACTGGCGCGATCTCCTACAAAGAACTGGCTGTTGAAGCCGGTGCAACGATTGATGGTAAAATTACGCCTCTCGGAGCAAAGGGAGACACCTCCGGAAAAAAGCTGCATAGGGGAAGTAACGCTTCCCCTGTGAAGGAAGCAAAAGCGCAAGTCGCGCCGGAAGATGATGATCTTCCTATCCTTCAACGTGCCGCCGCTCGCTAAGAGTTTCGGAATTAAGAATTGGAAAAAGCCGGATATTGCTATCCGGCTTTTCTGTTATTTTGATTTCTTGTTTAAATTTCTTCGCTTGCACGAGGTGGAGGGCCAAAACGATTCGCGCCTTCCTCACCTTTCTGGACGAGGAAATAAATCATGACAGCCAAGCCAACCAGCGGGATCAGGTAAAGCAACTGCCACCATCCGCTCTTGTTAATGTCATGCAGACGGCGGGTGGCAACGGAAAGGCTAGGGCATAATAAACCCAGTGAAACCAGAAGAGCTACAATACCCATGCCTAGCACAGAATCTATAATGATTGCGACAATATACACGCTTAAGTAAAATAGAGCAAACCACCAATATTCAGGACGGGACGCCCGCCCTTCGAAATTTAAGAAATTATTGAAGGCAGAAATGATTGCAGTTTTAAAGTCCATGGTATCTCCCCATATGTGAATGTGCTGATCTTGGTATCCTTACGGACATTCGGATCATATGATGGGTGGATTATAGCATATATGCGGTGCAGGTCTATTCCGAATTTTATGCCTTACTGCGTCAAAAGTTGCAATTGAGTGTTGCTGGCACGT
>DMIT01000124.1:0-3682 GCA_003452275.1 Rhodospirillaceae bacterium
AGTTCGATGATGAAGGGCTGGATCGAAATCGGCGGTAAATCTTTGGGCTGGGCAATCGAAAAAAGGCTGGATTTGAAAGGCAGGACGCTTTCTCCGGTCGAGGAGGTGCCCTCGGGGAACAGAATCAGGCTTTTTCCTTTGGCCAGCATCACATCCAGCGCATTGGCCACTTTTTTGGCATTGCGGGCATTCCGGCTGATAAAGGCGGTTTGCTGGGCTTTTGCAAGTTGACCGATCACAGGCCAGCGAGCAATATCGTCCTTACCGATAAAAGATGCCTTTAAGACCGATCCCACTGCAGGAATATCCAGATAGGAAATATGGTTGCCGATATAAACCAGTTGTTGATCGTGAACAGGGGTGCCGCGGACTTCGACCTTTAACCCGATAATCGCGCAGATGGCTTTGTGCCATAGTCGGGGAAGAATATAGGATGCATTGCCCTTGCAGAACAAAAGGAAAATGATCTGAAAGCTGGTCATGATGATGGTCAAAAGGAGAATGAGAAAAATTCTAAAGCCAGCGATAAATTTTTTCATGTTGTCCTGTTATTTCTTTGAATTTTTGCGGTCGTAATGTTTCTTGTATTTCTGCGTCACTTTATGGGTCGGCAAAACGATGCAAACGTCAATGCAATGCAAACTTTTATCCGCGTAGGCACCATGTCCAATATAGGCCCCTAGTCTTAAATATCCTTTAATCAAAGCCGGCAGGTCGGAAAAGACGCGGCGTGCGTCCAGCTCTTCCTTTGATTTGAAATCAAGATCGATGGTGCAGTCGGGACGGGCCTTGACGCATAAATCATCCGGCGGGCTGTGGTAATGATGGAGGTAGGCCAGTTGGTCAATAATATTATGCGGGTCACGTTCCTGAAAACTCGCGCATCCGAACATCAGGTCGATCTGGTGGACGGACAGATATTCGGCAATTCCTTGCCACAATCTTTGCATGACATATTTTGTCCGGTATTCGGGCAGGACGCAGGAACGACCCAGCTCCAGTAATTTCCCGCCATTTTTAATCAGTGGTTCAATGTCGAATTCCTGTGTCGAATAAAACGGCAGGTCTGTGGGCATGGCGTCCCGCCTGAACAGGCGATAGGTTCCGACAATTTTATCATTAGGATCGGAAATCGATTCATCCACCACGATCAAATGGTCTGCATATTCGTCATATTCGTCGAAATCTCGTTGCTCGGCGGCGACTTGTTCCGGCGGGAAAATATCGAATTCCTCGTAAAATATTTTATAACGCAGGCGCTGGGCGGCTATAATTTCTTCAGGGGTTTCTGCCAGACGAAGAATAATAGGGTTGGCATCTACAGATTGAGGCTGATCCGGCGCATTGTCGGAATTCAGATCGTCTGTGTTTATAATCACGGGGCACCTTTAAATACATTATTTATCATACTCGTTAGGCGCATCTTTATGAATCTTACGGCGGACGTCAAGAAATCTATTTTTTCGGTAGTTTTGGCCGATTGCAGATTTGATTTGACTTTATCTAAAATTTTATGTAAATTATAAATATGAGGATCATTCAAAAGGGGCTTCAAGTCCGGTGGTTTTGAATAAATGGTTTTAGATTTTGAGGACTATCAATCAAAAGCGGTTTTGAGGAAAACGGCGGAGTTTAAGTGGGGATATACTGTCAATAGAGGTTTAAGGCTTACTGACTAAATATATGTTTATTTCTTTAATTTTGATTTCTGGTACCCGTAACTTTTAAATCTGCCCAAGGGCAGATTTTTTTTGTCACAATTGCCGCAAGACTTTATCTTGACCTGTCTGCCTAAATCATTTTTATATAAATCATTACCCACCTTTAAAGATAGGAATTGCGATGATAATTTCCCGCCGTCTTGATGTGACGTCCCATGCCAGTTTTGATGCCCATGAACAAGTGGTTCATTTCGAAGATGCGGCGCTGGGCCTACAGGCGATTATCGCGGTGCACAATACCCAGCTCGGCCCGTCGCTGGGCGGCTGTCGCATTTATCCTTATGCCCGTTTTGACGATGCGTTGAATGATGTGCTGCGGCTGTCGCGTGGCATGACTTATAAATCGGCATTGGCGGGGCTGCCGCTGGGCGGGGGCAAAGCGGTGATTATCGGCAATCCGCACAGTATCAAATCCCATGATTTTATGGCGCGTTTTGGTGAAGCTGTGGAATCCCTCGGCGGAGCCTATATCACTGCCGAAGATGTCGGATCAGCCGAAGAAGACATGATCGCGATTTCATCCGCGACCAGCTATGTCGCAGGGTTACCGCAGATCGATCCGACGAGCGAAGGCGTGGCGGGGAATCCGTCGCCGGTGACTGCTTACGGGGTCTATTGCGGGTTAAAAGCCTGCGCAAAACATATATTCGGGTCATCTGATTTGAAAGGCCGCACAATTGCCATTCAGGGATTGGGCGCGGTCGGTTATGCATTGGCGCAATATCTGGTACATGAAGGGGCAGAACTGGTCGTGGCGGATATTCATGCCGCCGCATTGGAACGCGCGGAAATGGAATTCGGTTCGGCGGTGACGATCGGCGATGTGTCCACCATTCATGCGCAGCAGGTGGATATTTTTGCGCCTTGCGCGCTGGGGGCGGGTCTGAATGACGTGACGATCCCCGAAATCAAAGCCCGCATTATCGGCGGTGCGGCGAATAACCAGTTGGCGGAATCCCGTCATGATATGGCTTTAACCGAGCGCGGTATTTTATATGCACCCGACTATGCCATTAATTCCGGAGGCATCACGAGCGTGGGGTATGAATATTTTGACCGTACCGGCCGCAATCCTTATGCCTATCCGCTGACCCGCGCGCGCATGAATAAACATGTCGAAGGCATCGGTCAGACATTGGAAAATATTTTCCAATTTGCCACGGCGCAGGGCATCGGTACGGGGGCAGCCGCGAACCGTCTGGCCGAACAGATTTTCAGGGCTGGCGATTCCGATCAGGCGAAAATTGCGACCAGTGGCGCGTAATGTGGCGATAGGACAGGGATTCTGTCCGTTCATATAAATTCGTGGGGTTATCCAGTCGCTGGGCCGTGTCACGTCCCAAAGGCGTGGCTGTTGTGACCATGCGTGATCCTTCGGGCATGAAAGACAGGCTGCCGAGCGGCAGGCTAAGCTGGATGCCCGTATAAACATTGGTCTTGCCGCCATAGACATCGCGGTCGGCATAATTGGATGCCGACAGACTGGCCGATAATATGACGCCGTTTTTAAATTGATTGCTGATCCCCACCGTCCCGCCGACATCCCCCGCCAGAAAACGTCCGGCACTGGCCTTGATCGTCGTGCCGGTATTCGGAACTTCGTAATAGCCGTTTAAAAATCCGCTCAATATATGGTCGCCATTGGGGGCTAGTGCCGAAAAACTATAAGGATCGCGTTTAAAGGCCAGTGCCGTTTCAATGCCCACGGCCCAGTTTTGATCGAACGGGCGATATAATATCTCGCCCGATAATCCCATATACATTTCTTCGAGATAGCCGATAGCGGATGCCACATGCAAATCTTTGGCAAGTGTTGCCAGACCCATAAAATAATTCCGATCAATCAGAACGCGATTGCGGGTGAAGCTGTCCACGTCACCGCGAACAGGCAACAGGCTGATGCCGCGATATTGATTTAATTTTTCCAGATTGTCGCGCAAATTGAGCCGCACCGACTGGAA
>DMIT01000124.1:3752-4130 GCA_003452275.1 Rhodospirillaceae bacterium
TGCCATCACGGAAAAAAGAAGTGGTTTGCCAGATTTCTTCGGTACTGCCCTGATGCTTGAGAAACGCGCGTTCCAGATCGCTGCGATTAAGGGCAATGTCGATACCCTTTAATCCATAGGCCCTGACATGCAGGATAATTTGTTCAGGGGTGCCGCCGGCGATATTTGATAAATAGCGCGCAGCATCGCCGATTTGCCGCGGGGTCGAGGTGTTTTCTTTTAAGGTGATGGTGGCTTCGGCTGTTTTGGGATTGATAAAAATGCGGGTTAATCCCATATTTTCTTCGGTGGCAAATTCAGGCTGGCTGGTGGCATCATCATCTTCGTCATCATCATCTGCAAAGATTTTCAACTCCGGACGGTGGGGAACCATATTGA
>DMIT01000222.1 GCA_003452275.1 Rhodospirillaceae bacterium
CTGGCTTCTCTGATGGTTGTTGCAGGGCATCAATGCAACTGCCCATTTCTTTTTGACCTGCGGCGAATTCCGTCACTCCGAAAGTGGACGTATCGGCACCAATTTTAATGACCAATTGATCGGCTGAAGAAATTTTTTGAACAAAATCAGAATCTTTCCCAATACCGATCACCGCGGTTTTATCCGTTTGCGGCACCACGTCGAATGATTTGGCTTTGCCGCCATCCATACCGATGGAGATTGATTGCTTTTTTCCGCCTGTGAATTTCTGATTTTTGAAATCAAGAGCTAGAGAATATTCCCCCTTGGTATTCTGGGCAAAAGTCAGAACCGTATCATCGGAATATTTTTGCGCCATGGTGCAATAACTTCCCAAGGATTCACTGGCCACGCGACTGACGGCCCATGATGTTTTTGCGGACGCTGTCGCTGCCTCGGCAGCCAAGGGAAGATACAGGGCGGAACAACCGAGCAGAGTTGCTAAAACTGTGCCTTGTGTAAAAGAAACTTTATGTGTTTTAACAGACATGTGATGCTACCTTCAAAAAAAATACTAATTCACTTCGGTTCTGACTAACAGGATAGATTGGCCTGATTGAGGGTCTTTATACATTTCACCGACCGGACGGATTTCATCGGCACTATATTGATCCAGTGCGCGGAAGACTGCGTCTTCGAAATGGCCGATCTGGGAAATGGATTCTTTGACTGCAAAATTTCTTTCTGACTGCCAGATTAATCGTACCCCCGCATCTTCGGCCCAGACTTTCATAACTTCTGCCAACGGCGCACCGGACAAGGCAAACCATCTGGTTTCAGGCTTCACATCTTTTTTTTCTTCCGGCTGGAAAATTTTTGCGATGGGGTTGATAGAAGCTGGCGGTTTGGCGGTCACAACCGGCGGCATGTCCTTTTGCGGTTCTTTAGGAACCTCCTTGGATACAGGGACGACCGGCACCGGCAATGGAGATGGCGGCGGTGGTGGTGTGTTGGTGGTTACGGTAGAGGCCGGTGCCATCATAACCGGATTTAATCCTTCGGAACGATACTGGCTATGGAGCTTTTGACCATCTTCCGTTTTCAACAGGGCATTAACGGCATCCTGAAATTTGCCGATATAGGTGAATTCTTTTTGCAGGACAGGCGCATTCGCAGATGCCCACATCAAATTCGCACCGGATCGAGCTGCCCATCGTTGCAACACATCACGGACATTCTCCCCCTTGCGTCCGCGCCATGATTCAACAACAGCTTTCGGAGCTTGTGCGACGGGCGTAGGAGAATCAAGAGGTGGCATAACCGGCATGGCCGTCCCAAGCGGCATATTCTGATTCATGTCAACCGTCGCATTGGGAACAATGGCAGTCGGCTGAGCAGTGGCGGGCGCGTTATCTTTCCCGAACCAGCTATCTTCCAGATTATATTTCTGGCGCACAGTGTCCGGAACGTAGCGGTCATTAAAAACTTCGAGGCTTGATGTTTTTGGGCCAGAAAGTGAAACCGGTGTGTTGACAGATGTATTCTGGGGGGCTGAAGCATAAGAAGGGTCGTCCTGAAATCCCGCATAACCATGCCCGGCACTGCCAAGTGTCGTGCCCAGAAAAAGCACCATCCATAAACCTGGACGTAAACATGCTTTTGTTACTTGTGCGATATTCATTTCAAATCCCCTCGAAATCCGGTGCAGAGACCCAATCAGGCCAATAAAAGGGCCCGCCAAAGATAAGGCGGCCTCTCTGGATTGTTTAGCGCAATTTGGGCATATCTGCAACGGCCTCAGGGCTTAAATCAGGCAATATCCTCTATTTTACCTGATTCTCCGCTTAATTTAAGGGCCAGAGAGGCATGGAGATAGTCATCAAGGTCGCCGTCCAGAACCACCTGTGAATCGGTGCGTTCCACGCCCGTCCGCAAATCCTTTATCATCTGGTAAGGTTGCAGGACATAAGAACGGATCTGGTGTCCCCAGCCGATTTCCGTTTTCGAATCATATTGGGCATTATTGGCCGCTTCGCGTTTTTTCAGCTCGGCCTCATATAAACGGGCTTTCAGCATCGCCATGGCTTGCGCCCTATTCTGGTGCTGCGATCTCTCGTTTTGACAGGCAACGGCGATACCAGTTGGCAAGTGAGTCAGGCGAACAGCCGAATCGGTTTTATTGACATGCTGCCCCCCTGCTCCGCTGGAACGATAAGTATCCACCCGCAAATCCTTATCCAGAATTTCAATGTCGATATTTTCATCCACGACCGGCGACACCGATACCGATGCAAAACTGGTATGGCGGCGCGCTGCCGAATCAAAGGGGGAAATGCGCACCAGACGATGTACGCCGCTTTCATGTTTTAACCAGCCATAGGCCTGATACCCTTCGATACGAATAGTCGTCGATTTGATTCCCGCGCCATCGCCTTCGGTTTCGTCGAGCAAAGAAACTTTATAACCATGTTGTTCTGCCCAGCGCGTATACATCCGCAGCAACATCGACGCCCAGTCACAGGACTCGGTTCCGCCTGCGCCGGCATTGATTTCCAGATAGGCGTCATTACCATCGGCCTCACCCGACAACAGGCTTTGCAACTGTAATTTGCCCGATTCTTTTTCAAGAAGTTTAAGGGCGGACACCGCCTCGGTGACCAG
>DMIT01000162.1 GCA_003452275.1 Rhodospirillaceae bacterium
ATATCCTTGACCTCATCTACGACTTTTCCGGTCGGGTCGGAAATAGATAAAGTATATTTGCCCTTCGGTGGTAAAATGAGCGTTTGGTTATTTTGATTACGCAGGAAAATTTTATACTGCATGGTATCGCCGGTGCGGTAAACACCTTGCGCGGTCATTCCCCATGTTTTCATGTGGCCATAACGATTTTCAGAGTTTGACCATGTGTTGTCGTCGGTCAATTCCCATGTGCTGAGCATAAAGGAATTGTCCAGCGGCAAGAGAGCCATATCCTTATCTTTTTCCACTTGAAGGAACAGGCGGATATCTTTGTCTTTCCATTTGGACAAAATATCTTGATCGGGCGATATATCCTTGCTTCCCGGCAAGGCTGCCAGACCGTTGGCATCTGTGGTGGCGGTCGTTACAATGTCCTTCGGAGTTTTAAGAGTGGTATAGGCATCTTTGAATAAAGTTACCTTCGCGCCAGCCACGGGAAGTCCAGTGCTCAGGTCGGTTACCCACACCACGGAATTGAAATGCCCCAGCTTTAAATGGGCCTGAAACGGCGTGATCTGTGCAAAAAGACGTTTGGCTCCCTCCCATTTGTTCGCGACAACTGGCTGCGTTTCCAAATATCCGAAAACAGCGCCGGATTTTCCGTCCAGCATTTGACGGATATTCATCGGTACGGCGTATTGAACATCTTTCAAATTGACTGTTTTCTGTTTCGAATTTTTATTTTCAAATGATCCGTCAGCGGTGATTGAACGATAATTGAACTCGTAACTATCCAGATTATTGACATACAGGGGAATGTCAGACTGGATATTTTTTTCCAACACACCGTTCTGGTAAGGCATTTCAAAATTCGGGTTACGGTGATTGGTTGAGAATGTCATCGAAACCGGAGCTGTTAATTTGCGTCCGAGTTCGTCTTCGAAGAGAGACGGTGTCACTTTGTTCCATGCGTTTTTTATTCTATCCAGCCAGGAAATCTTGCCATCCGGCAACGTGACGGTATAGGTCTGCGCGGCTTTGAGCCCCATCGGCAGGTCAACGAAATAAAGCCTGTCTTTTTCGTATGAGGTGCTCAAATTGGAATAGTCGCGGTTTTCTTCGCCCCACGGATTGAAGTCTTTGCGTCCGTTGGCAAGATCGGGTGTGAAGTGCGCATGATCCTTGACCTTTGACCGTAGGACAGGGGATGAAAACGCCAAAAATGCCGAACGAAGCGGGTTACATAGCTTTGTCGGATCTTGAGGTTCGCCGTGTTTTATCAAAATTTCTTTGTTATCATTGTTATAGCATTGGATGCCTACAAATTTGAAATCGGGAAAAGTCTGGAATTTTACGATCTCTTTTTTCTGGATGGACGGGGCCGAACCTTCTGCCGAGATGATTCCGGGTTCCATGTTCAACGTTGCGGGGGCATCCGGTGCAAGGGGGGATGTAGGTTCAATCAGCCAAGTCGTCAGCAGGTCATTCGGTTGGCTTTTTTCATTTTCTGGCGGAACTTTCGCGACAATATTCTGACGTTCGGCAGAGTTGCCGGATGTCATGTAAAGATGTTGTTCAAGGGATGATTTTGCAACCGGCTGATTCAGCACTATGCGGATCACGGGTGATGCTGCGCCGCGCCAATCGGAAAAATTATAAGTCGTGACATCAATACGGGCGGTCGTAAATTGATGGGTTTTGGTAGAGTCTAGTTTTCCGCCATCTTCGGCGGTGATGCGGGGGGCGATGGTTAATTGATATTGTGTTGATTGTTTCATCGCGTCTTTGTCATCCAGATTACAAGACAAAGAAGACGTATTCAGCCAGCGCCATTGGCAATTGAGAGGAGGGGTGATCGCAATACCCACATCATCGGCGGTACGATCCATTTTGCCCAAGGGGACGACAGGACGGTTAAATTCCAGCACAATTTGTTTGCCCGCAGGAACGTCATCACCTGTCGGAGTTATCCGGATAATGCCCAGATTCTTGGGGGTCGCGTTCGCGACATCAGAAAAGAAGCCGAAAACAGTCAGCAGGATCAAAGTTGCATAGATGGCCGTGCGGGTCATGCGAAACTCTCGAAAATATATTGTTTGGATTATTCAAAATTATACATCTTCGAGTTGCTTGTAAAGGAAGGCATGATTTATGTCTGTATAAAATAATTATGGTTAAAAAGCCCTTTCTTTAGAGCGCCGACAGCACTATAGTTAGCACTTAGAATTTAAACTTAAAGGAAATAGATAATGACTCTGCCAGAATTCAAACATGACGATATGCAAGCAAGTGACACTCGATCAAATGGAACAGGTGGCGGTGATAGTTTTGATGATGCGCCGCGTCGTGGGGTTCCGAAAGCATTGAAATGGATGGCGGGAACAGCAGTCGGTCTGGTCATTCTGGCGGGTATAGGCGGTGTTGTTGCAACGCAAATGATCGACCAGCAAAAATATAAATCCTTGATCGTCTCGAAAGTACAAGAGTCCACAGGATATACTGTCGATTGGGAAGGCAATATCAGCATCGGCATGATGCCGTTACCACATGCATCCATCAGCAAATTGAGCGTCAAGGCAGGTGATGCACAGATTTTGTCGATTGCAAAGGCTGATATTCAGGTGGCATTGGCTCCTTTATTGTCTCAAAAGGTTGAGGTGAAAAACATAACAATTGACGAACCTGTCGTCACATTGACCACCAGCAAATCAGGTGTTCAGACATGGGTTGCCAAACCAAAAGAAACAGCCGCCGCAGAGACTTCGACCACTAGCGGCGATTCCGGAACCTCCACGATGGATGTCGTGGTGAACAGCATCGATATGAAGGGCGGATCTTTGGTCATTGATAACCAGCAGACAGGCAGCCGTCAGGAATTGAAAAATCTGAATCTTCGTTTGCGTGCAGATAGCCTGAAAGGGCCGTTTGACCTGACAGGAGATACCGAATGGTCAGGCCAGAAAGTTGCAGTCAAAGCAACATCGGGTGAGGTGAATATTGCGGAGGGAAATTATCCGATTCAAACCGCTATTTCTATCCCTCAATCTGGCATTAATCTGTCTTTTTCGGGTGTTGTCGATTCAAAAAATATGGGGGCGAACGGCGATATTAATCTGGAGGTGGATGATGTCGCAAAAGCAGCCAAAGGCATGACCGGAACGGCCCCGTCTTTGCCTGAAGGCCTTGGCGGGAAAGCAAGTCTGGCGGGGAAAGTTGTTTATACATCCAGTCGTGTGGCGATTGACGATATGGCGTTGGCACTGGGTGCCTTAAGCTATTCCGGTCAGGTGGCCGCGAACGGTCTGGATAAGAATGAACAACCGCAATTATCATTCCAGTTGACCCCGAAGGCCAAAGCCAGCGGAGATGCGCCGGCGCTGATCCAGCTATTATCCGATTTGACGATTGCGGTCAAAGGATCGGTGGAAAATGAGAAAGTTCAGATTACCACTGCGAATATTAAAACCATGGGCAATAATATTTCCGTGAACGGCTATTCCACCATGGGCGCAAACCCTACAGTTGATCTGACAGTCAATGCATCTGAAATCAATCTGGACGCATTAACCAAGACAACAGGTTCCGCACCGGAAAATTCTTCAACGGCGAAAGCTTCTTCCCCTGCAACGTCTGGTAATTTGGGATTCGCGGTGCCGTTTTCCGGTCGTGTGCGCGCGGATGTTGCGAAGCTGACAACCGGTGGCAAAACCTATTCCAATATCAAAGCCGATGTGACGAGCAAGGATGGCGGATTGACCATTACCACGGCAGAAATCGCCTTGCCGGCTGATACATCGCTTGCGGTGAATGGCCAGATTGCCAATACATCCAATCTATCCGGATTGAATGTGCAAGTTGCGGCAAAAACACAGGATACCGAAAAATTATTCGCCACACTCGGGGTTGCCATGCCTGAATTGCCGCGCAAAGTGGGGCCGGCATCGATGAATGGTCATTTTAACGGCGATTTGAAAAATCTAGGCTTTTCGGCCGTGCTATCTGCGTTGCAGTTTAATCTGAAAGGCGAAGGGAAAGTGGGTGACCCGCTTGGTGCGCCGGACATTCGTTCGCTGAAATTCAATATTGCCCATCCTAATTTCAATGAAGCCATGAAAATGGTTCAGCCCGGTTTTTCCGGTTCAAGCGGATTTTTTGGCCCATTGGATGTGTCAGGTGAATTGGCATGGGGTACTGATAAAGTCGATGTCACGTCTTTGAACGGTAAATTGGGACAAACCACAGTTGCCGGAAATATTTCGGCAGTCACGAAGCCAAAAACAAAAATTTCCGGTGCCTTGAATTTCGGGGCAATTACATTCCCGTCTGCAACCAATAATGGCGGTACGGTCGAGGCCACGTCTAAAGGGGCGGCTGTTTCATCCTCCGGTGGTGACCGCTGGTCACGCGATCCGATTGATACCGCATGGATGAGATCATTTGACGCAGATATTGCGATCAAGGCAAAAAGCATTACACAGAATATGTGGAAATTGAGCGACGCCAATCTGGCATTCAAATTGAATGACGGAACATTGACGCTGGA
>DMIT01000014.1 GCA_003452275.1 Rhodospirillaceae bacterium
CATAGTTCGGCGCAACCATCGGATAATCATTCGGCAGCCCCCAACGCTCGCGATATTGTTCCGGCGTCATGGCATAGGCAGTTTTCAAATGGCGTTTGAGCATTTTGAGTTTTTTGCCGTCTTCCAGACAGATAATATAATCCGGCATGACTGATTTGCGGATCGGGACAGCCGGTTGCGGGCGTTCGTTGTTATTGGTCGGGGCGGGGTTATCCGTCCCCAGATTGGACAGGCTTTTATAAACCCGTTCGATCAAAGCGGGAATTTCAATGGCAGGAACAGTATTATTGGCAAGATGGGCCGCCACTATTTCTGTCGTTAATGCTAATAAATCTGTGTGTTTTGTTTGATCTGCCATGGTGATAATGCCTTTTTACTTGATGATTACTGTATAATACTTAATAAATTTTCTAAAAAACAGGAAATTCTTGTGGTTTTGCGCAAAAATATGCTAAGCCTCTGTTAAGATTTATAGGAGAAAAAAGATGGCTGTAAAACCAAATACCGAACAGTTTGAACGCGACATCGTGATTGCCGAAACCGGCTTCCGCGAATATGACGTTCGTTGGCTTTACCCCGAACAAATTAATTTGCGCGGTGTTCAGGCATTGGGGCAGGCTATCGGGACATTTATGCATGAAACGGGCGTTGAGCCGAAAATTGTTGTCGGGCATGATTATCGTTCTTACAGTGCAACCATTAAAAATGCTTTGATGCTGGGTCTGATGACAGCTGGATGCAATGTCAAAGATATCGGTCTGGCACTTTCTCCGACTGCCTATTTCTCCCAATTTGAACTGGATTGCCCTGCGGTGGCCATGGTCACCGCCAGCCATAATGAAAATGGCTGGACAGGGGTTAAAATGGGCACCAACCGTCCGCTGACATTTGGCCCGACTGAAATTAATCGCCTGAAAGATATTATTGCGACCAAAGCATTCTATACGGCTGCGGGCTCTTATGAATTTATCGAGGATATCAAATCACGTTATGTTGCTGATCTTTCCAAAGACGGAAAAATCAGCCGCAAATTAAAGGTGGTTGCGGCGTGCGGGAATGGCACTGCGGGGGCTTATGCTCCTGAGGTATTGCGTGCCATCGGCTGCGAAGTGATCGAAATGGATTGTAATCTCGATTACAATTTCCCGCATTACAACCCGAACCCCGAAGATTTGGAAATGCTTCATGCATTGTCCGCAAAAGTCAAAGAGACTGGGGCCGACCTCGGCTTCGGCTTCGATGGTGATGGCGACCGTTGCGGTGTTGTCGATAACACAGGTGATGAAATCTTTGCGGATAAAATGGGTGTTATTCTGGCGCGTGATTTATCCTCTCTGCATAAAGACGCAACCTTCGTAGCCGATGTGAAATCAACGGGCATTTATGCAGTTGACCCTGTTCTAAAAGCAAATGGTGCAGAAACCGACTACTGGAAAACAGGGCACTCCTACATGAAACGCCGCGTGAACGAGATCAAGGCCTTGGTCGGGTTTGAAAAATCAGGACATTATTTCTTTAACGCGCCCATTGGTCGCGGATATGATGACGGTATCATGACGGCGGTTGCTATTGCCCGCCTGATGGATCGTAACCCGTCCAAATCTCTGGCCGATCTCAAAAATGATCTGCCGAAGACATGGGGATCACCAACCATGGCACCCTATTGCCCTGATGAAAGAAAATACGAAGTCGTTGAGGCAGCCATCAAAATTTTTGAAAAACATCAAGCAAATGGCACATCCTTCAAAGGGCAAAAAATTATCGATATCGTGACCGTCAACGGCGTCCGCTTCACCTTCGAAGACGGAAGCTGGGGCTTGATCCGCGCATCCTCCAACAAACCATCCTTGGTCGTTGTCGTCGAAAGCCCGGTATCCGAAGGCCGCATGATCGAAATCTTCAACATTATCAATGAAGCTTTGGCTGTATTCCCTGAAGTAGGTGAATACGACCAGACGATCCAACAACAAGCTGCTTAGTATTGTCTATTTTAATTAAAAAACGCCCTCAAATCTGAGGGCGTTTTTTTTAATTCTTATTTATTCGCTTCTTCGTATCTGTTGATGCCTTCTTGGATCAATTCAGAGGCTTTTTCAGCGTTGCCCCAACCGAGGACTTTTGACCATTTGTTTGGCTCAAGGTCTTTATAGTGGGTGAAGAAGTGCGAGATTTTATCGCGCAGGATAGGGCGGATATGGTCGATATCGGTTACGTTGTCGTGGTAGGGGTAGAGTTTGCTGTGTGGAACAGCGATGATTTTTTCGTCCACGCCGCCGTCATCTTCCATCAACAAAACACCAACCGGTACAACGCGCATCACGGCACCTGGCATCACTGCCTGACGGGTAATGACCAGAACATCAACAGGATCGCCATCACCTGACAAGGTATGAGGGATGAAACCGTAGTTACCTGGGTAGACCATTGAAGTGTGGAGGAAGCGGTCAACAAACATTGCGCCGGATTCTTTGTCCAGTTCGTATTTAACTGGCTCGCCACCCATCGGGTTTTCGATCAGGACGTTGACGTCGCGTGTATTTTTTCCGTAAGGGATTTTGTGAATATCCATTTTGTTATGCAGCTTTCTTTAGTCTGGTTTTCATTTCGTTTATTACGGCATCACCCATTTCAGAGGTCGATACCAGTTGGCAGCCAGCATTTGTTCCTTGGGGCATGATATCCCCTGTACGGATTCCGTTGTTCAGGACTGTGCGAGCCGATGCTTCTATATGGTCAGCAATCGCAGGTTGGTCAAGTGAAAAACGCAAAGCCATCGCAAAACTAAGGATTGCAGCCAACGGATTGGCCTTTCCCTGACCCACAATATCGGGGGCGGAACCGTGAACAGGCTCATAAAGGGCATTTTGGTGCCCATTTTCATCCCGTGCGCCCAAAGACGCGGAGGGGAGCATTCCAAGGGAGCCGGTGAGCATAGATGCCTCATCCGATAGAATATCACCAAAGAGATTATCGGTCACAATCACATCAAACTGGCGCGGGTTTTTTAGCAGTTGCATGGCGCAATTATCGGCATACATATGCGATAATTGAACATCGCTATAGTCCGCATGAAGTTTGGTGATTTCTTCACGCCATAATTTACCGGACTCCATGACATTGGCCTTTTCACACGATGTCACGCGGCCTTGACGTTTGCGGGCCAACTCGAACGCTACGCGCCCGACCCGATGGATTTCGGATGTGGTATAAACTTGTGTATTCACACCTTGGCGTTCGCCGTTCGGCAAATCAAAAATGCCACGCGGTTCACCGAAATAAACACCGCCAGTCAATTCACGAACGATCAGAATATCCAATCCTTTGACAATATCAGGTTTTAAGGTGGATGCATCAATCAATGCATCAAACACAATGGCAGGGCGCAAATTGGAAAAGAGTTCAAGTTCCTTACGGATTTTGAGTAAGCCTGCTTCAGGGCGCAAATTATAATCAACCCGATCCCATTTCGTACCACCCACTGCGCCGAGCAGCACACAGTCCGCTTTACGGCCTAACTCAATCGTCTCATCCGTAACGGGAACGCCATGGGTATCATAGGCCGCGCCGCCAATCGGGCGTTCGGTTATTGCAATACTGGTTAGTCCTTCGGCATTGAGAAAGGCGATGATTTTTCTAACTTCATCCATGACCTCGGGGCCGATGCCATCGCCGGGGGTTATCAGTATATTCTGTTGTTTCATGTTGTGTTGCTTTCTTTTTTTTACGCGAAGTTACGAAGGAACGAAGAAAAATAAAAAATAAAAAACTTCGTTTCTTCGTAGCTTCGCGTTTAAATTCTTTTATACCCAAGGTCTCTCTTTGGAACGGTTTTCTTCATAGGTTGAAATGAAATTTTCCTTTTCTAACGTCAAACCGATATCGTCAAGGCCGTTGATAAGGCAATGTTTGCGGAAAGCATCCATATCGAAATCATAAACTTTATTACCTGCAATGATTTTCTGGTCGGGCAGGTTGACTGTAATCTCCAGCTTTTCGTCGGCGCGGTTCATCAGTTCTTCGACATCTACCTGCGGTAATATAATCGGCAAAATACCGTTCTTAAAACAGTTGTTAAAAAAGATATCGGAATAGCTGGGGGCGATAATGCAGCGAATACCAAAGTCCAGCAAAGCCCACGGCGCATGTTCTCGTGATGACCCGCAGCCGAAATTTTCACCCGCAACAAGGATGCTTGACTGGGTGTAAGGCTCACGGTGCAGAACAAAGTCAGGTTTTTTATTGCCCTGTTCATCAAAACGCATTTCATAGAACAAACCGGATGCAAGACCCGTCCGTTTAATCGTCCGCAAAAATTGTTTCGGAATAATCATATCCGTATCAATATTGATGATACGAAGGGCGGCGGGGATTGAAGTTAAAGTTTTAAATGGTGTCATTTTAAATCCTTATTTCTCTCTATTTGGTAAAGTGGAAAACAAAGAAATATCAATATATCTCTCTGATGTTTTAAAAAAGAAATAAGCCAAACCCTTTCTATCCGTTGTCATTGAAAATGCCAATTGCCCCGTATGGGTATTGATATCCTTAATGTTGTATATTTCTGCATCAGCAAAAAAATCTTTAAATGTTTCTTTGACATCATCAGAGGAAAAGGGCGGTTGTTTATTTGGAAACAAAGATTTTTGCTCAAATTCTTTTACGTTGATATAAAATGATTTTGTCTCTTTATCGTCGGCGAAGCTGTCTAAATATCTTTCAAATTTTGCAGCTTCATCATGATTTGGTGTGGAATTTTTGATAAGGTCTTCAAGTGAATATGTAGAAATAGTAAATTGAACACCATCACTCGTTTTCGCAATATAGTTAGTGGTTGTGGTCGAATCTATATGAAAAAATGGTGGTGTGGTTTCATATGCTGTGATGATTTCGATATGACTGCCAGATGGTAAAAAATCTTTTAAACGAAGTCTGTTAAAATGGCATCCGATACAACTTTTTAAATCGTCCATCGTTAATGCGACATTTCCAATTTTCATCTCTGTCGGAGAGTCTGTAAAACCTTCGAAATTCTCCAAACCATTCAGAATATAAAGTGATGATTTTAATGTAACAGTTTTTCCGACTAACGGGCTTTCGATGTCCTTGTCTCTGGCATTACAGGCATTCAGGGAAAATAAAATGGCCAAAGCTAAACACATAAACTTAAAATGTTTCATGCTATTTAAACTCCCGAATATCCGTTAACTTACCCGTAATCGCCGCCGCTGCCGCCATTGCAGGAGAGAGCAGATGGGTGCGGGCCCCGCGCCCTTGACGGCCTTCGAAATTGCGGTTGGACGTTGATGCGCAACGTTCACCCGCATTTAATTTGTCTTCGTTCATGCCAAGGCAGAGGGAGCAACCCGGCTCACGCCATTCAAAACCGGCATCGATAAAAATCCTGTCCAGACCTTCGGCTTCTGCCTGCGCTTTCACAAGGCC
>DMIT01000183.1 GCA_003452275.1 Rhodospirillaceae bacterium
ACGGTGGATCCCCGATTTCGATTTGAGGTCAAGCGCATCCTTCATCTCGTCAAAAGAAGGCGACACGCCGCCATCCGCCACGCGGTCATGGATAAAAACAAGCAAATCCCGTTGTTTCTTGGTCAGCATGGGGAGCGGCTCCTTCAATTGTTCTTGATGTATTCTGTTTTGTTCTTCTTTTGTTTTACACCGATTCAGGTGCTTTGCCAAGAAGTTTTCGAACAGCCAGACCAATATCATCCTGCCGCATCAGACTTTCGCCCACCAGAAACGCATCATAACCGGCTTCGAACAGGGATTGAAGCTGGGCATGATTGGAAATACCGCTTTCCGCCACGCGCAAGATATGCGGCGGGATTTTCTGAACGAGGTCAAAACTGGTTTCCAGATTGACCTCAAGCGTTTTCAGGTCACGGGAATTGACGCCGATCATCATCGGGTTCAGTGCAAGGGCGCGTTCCAGCTCCGGTTCGTCATGCACCTCGATCAGGACATCCATGTCGCGGGCAGTCGCATCATGATACAGCGTCGCTGCCGTTTCATCGTCCAGCGCCGCCATAATCAGCAGGATACAATCCGCCCCCAATGCGCGGCTTTCGGCAATCTGGTACGGGGTCAGCATAAAATCTTTGCGCAGGACGGGCAGGCGTGAAATTTTTTTGACAGCTTCCAGATCTTCATCGGCTCCTTTGAAATAAGGCTGGTCGGTCAAGACGGAAATACAGGACGCCCCCGCTTGCTCATAGCTCAGCGCGATTTTGACCGGATCAAAATCGGCGCGGATAATGCCTTTGCTGGGCGAGGCTTTTTTGACTTCGGAAATCAGGGCCGGTTCCCTTAAGGCGCGCTTTGCGTGAAGAGCCTCACAAAACCCGAGCGGGGGAGGTTGTAATTTTGCTCTGTCGTCATGCACGATATGCGGAATCAGATGCTCATTGCGGGCGATATGCGCGCGTTTATCATCACAGATTTTTTCCAGAGTATTCATCCTGTCACTTACCTGTTTCCTTGGAAAAAGAAATATAGTCCTTCAACACTTTGAGGGCAGCCCCAGTATCTATCGCATTGGCCGCCAATGCAACACCCTGTCGATAATCGGCGGCTTTTCCTGATAAGACAAGTGTTGCCGATGCATTCGCCAGAACGATATTCCTATAGGCTGATTTTTGCCCTTCCAGAAGTCCTTGTAAAGCGGCGGCATTGGTTGCGGCATCGCCGCCCAGAATATCCTGCGGGTCAATGGGCGGCAGGCTGAAATCATCGGGGGAAAGGGTGAATTCTGTAATCTGCCCGTCTTTCAACTGCGCGCAATAAGTGATGCCGGACAAAGTAATTTCGTCCATGCCATCTGCGCCATGGACGACGAGGGCAGAGTGTGTGCCCAGCTTTTTCAAAGCCTCGGCCATCGGGCGCACCCATGATGTATCAAACACGCCCGATAATTGGGATCGCGTATTGGCCGGGTTGGCGAGCGGCCCCAACAGATTGAAAATAGTGCGGAACCCCAGTTCCTTGCGCAAAGCGGCCAGAGGTTTCAGTGATCCGTGAAATTTGGGAGCCATGAGAAAGCAGAATCCGAATTGCTTTAATCCCGCTTCGCATGTTTCGGGCGAGAGATCGAGATTAAGGCCCAAAGCTTCCAGAACATCGGCGGCGCCTGATTGCGAACTGGCAGCGCGGTTCCCGTGTTTGGCAACCGGCACACCGCAGGCCGCCACGACGAAAGCCACGGCTGTTGAAATATTATAAGATCCCGAATGGTCGCCACCGGTGCCGCAACAATCAACGGCATCGGGCGGTGATTCGATCACGGTTGCGCGGGCCCGCAATATTTGCGCCGCTGCGACAATCTCGTCAACGGTTTCGCCGCGCTGGGACAGGGACATCAGAAAGGCCCCTGTCTGTGCCGCGGTGGTTTTCCCGTCCAGAATATCCGTAAAGGCTGCGGTCGCATCACCGGATGAAAGTGGCATTCCCGCCCGCAATTGTTTCAGGATAGTCTGTATCATGTCTATTCGGCGGTGTTTGTGGTCTTACCATAGGTACGCGCCAGCAGCGCATCGTTGATGGTCACGGGATATTTGGTTTGCAGTGATTCCATATAGGCCATGTAACCGGCATCGGCGATATTGGCCTCGGTGGTTTTACGGGAGGCATCATCGATTTTATTTTCTTGCGGCAAGCTTACATCTGTCACACGTCCGATATAGATACCGTTTTTATCGCGTGAAATGGCCAGAATGAATTTGCCTTTTTCTGCCGCCATGAAACGTTCCGTCACATCTTTGGCAAGAGCAGTGTTGCCGGCGTGTGAAAGCGCATGAATGGGGGAGGGATTCAATGTTGTAAACTGGATTTTTCCCGCGATCAAATCATCGACGCGTTTTTGCGCTGCCAATAAATTTTGTTGGGATTGTTGGTCATCTGTCCATTTTTTCAATATGTCTGCTTTGACCTCTGCAAACGGTTTCGCCATCGCAGGCGAAATTTTATCGACGCGAACGGAATAAAGCTTGTTAGGGGACAGGTCGGTCATCTCGCTCGGCGTTGCGTCTTTCATGCCGAAGGCTTTGGTCAGGATGATCTGGAATTCCTTGTCTGTCCACGATGTCGCTTTTGCATCTTTTTTGAGAGCCTTAAGCGAGGTCAGCGTCAACGGATAATCTTTCGTCAATGCTTCGTATGTTTCGCCATTTGCCAGACGGTCTTCGATATCACCAGTGACATCGTAAACGGCATTGCCCGATTTTTCGTCTTCCAGTTCTTTGCGGATTTTATCTTTGACGCTGTCAAAAGAGGCTGTCTGGGCTTCTTTCAGGGCCAGCAATCGAATGACATGGTAGCCGAGGGCTGATTTTACAGGGCCGATGACATCACCCGCTTTCGCGGCAAAAACCGGGGTGGCAATTTCAGACGGCAGGCCATCCTTAGACAAATTGTTTTTCCCCTGAAAGGCTTGTTCATGACCCGTCACTTGTTTAACGGCATCTGCCATGGATGTTCCGGCTTTGACGGCATCGGCAACGGCTTTCGCTTTTGCTTCGTCATCCAGCAGGCTTTGTTCGACATCGACCGATGCGGGCAGGCTGAATTGGTCGTGGTTTTCATCAAAGAAGGCCTTGATATCAGCATCCGTGACAACCGGTTTTGCAATTTTGGAACTATCCAGAACGGCCACTGTCACGTCACGGCTTTCAGGATTCATAAAACCTGCCGACCGTTCCTGATAATAGGATTGCAGTTCTGCATCACTTGGTTGTTCTTTGAGAGTGATAGAGGAATTGGGGGTGAAAATGACTTCCAGATTTTTGGTCATGCCATGATAGGCCTGAAGATCAGACAGTAAGGCATCCGGCACATAAGAGGCGCTCGATAAAGTCGATTTCAGAATACGTGATGTCAATTCATCACGCAAAGTCGCCACCAGTTGCTTTTCCGACATGCCCTGAATCTCGAGGAATTTTTTAAGGGCGTCCCTGTCATTCACGGTTGCGGATTTATAAGGCGCAATCAGGGTTTTGATTTGTTCGGCGATGATACGGTCTTCGATCCGGATGCCTAATCTGGCGGCGTCTTTTTTCACCAGAATCTCGAAAATTTCATTGGTCAGGAGGTTCTTAATCAATCCCATTTGATAGGCTTCCACAACGGGGATTTGTTGCTGGCGCAAAATATGGGTCACGCGGTTGTTGAATTCGGCGATCTTGATCGGTGTGCCAT
>DMIT01000047.1 GCA_003452275.1 Rhodospirillaceae bacterium
AAAAACACAAAAGGCCGCAATCGCGGCCTTCATTAGAAAGGATATTACTGATAACTCTTACGGTTGGCTAGAAGGCGCGTGAGTTGAAAGGCCCATTGGTACGTGGGCTGGGAAGGCTGTTCTTAGACTTGCGATGGCTCTATTTCTCATATTAATCACCCTTTGTTCTAGTCTCGTTAACCGTACTAATCAGTATCTTTCCTAGTTCTTCGTCATTCAGGCCGGATAAGACACCTTCATATAATTTATAATGTCCCAGTTTTTTCACTAAGTCAATTAATTTTGTGTTGTTATTCACAACACTTAATTCATGAACTATTTTACACATTGTCGTTAAAGTGTCAAGTGTTTTTCTATAATTCGCCCATTCCTTTTGTTCTTGGGGTAAATTAAGGGTCACTAAAGCTATGCCGTTATAGCCGCATTCGCATTCCCGCAGCCCCATGCCCAGATTACAGGCCATTTCATCCAGATCTACCGCTTTTGTTACTACCGGACAGACAAGGGTTGTGCTGTCTTTTTCGAAGGTGAAGAAATTTGGTTCGCGGCCTGTTATCACATTGATTTTGATGGCGTATTGTCTGGAAAAGTCGATCAGGCGGCGGCCTTCGGTGGTTTTTTCCAGCAATTCCGTACATTCCTGCAAAATGGCATCCGCCATCGGGTGGGCCAATGGATTCGGTGCCTGAACCGCGCCGGATGATCCGAAATCTTTTGATACTTCATTCATACTCAATAACCTGTCTTTTTATTGCATCTTTTCAAGCGTCAGCATTCGTTTGGGCAAGGTCGTGACCTGACCATCGGCGGACACTGTAATGAGAACTTCCATCGGCGAACTGTCGTATAGAGCAGGGGCCAGTATCAGGAAATTGCCGGTGGACGGGTCTTGCTCGATATGGATTCCTTCGGGAACGATATCCAGCGATTCGCGGCGCTCTTCGTCATAAAGGTCGATATGCGGGGCTTCGGCGGCGTTTTTGAGGAGAATAATCTCTCCCTCCGGCAGACGCACATAGCAATAATAGAAATGCAGATAGGGCAGAATGGTATCGGCGTTCAAGACCAGTTCCCCTTGATCCACCATCTGGCGAATCGCGGTATCCGCGCCATCCATATAGTGGAAGGTTTCGCCATTGCTGATGAAATCCATGGAAAATGTCGGTAATGACGAAAAATTCGTCAAACGGTACAATAAAAAGCTATTGAAAAACGGCAAGCGCGTGCATTTTGCTTCGCTCGTCACAGGGGTAAACAGCATCGCTTCGGCAGCGCTTTTCACGCGGCCAATCATGTCGATGGTTTTATCCCTGTCTAGTCGATGCCAAATCATGTCTACATATATATATCAAATGAACGAAAAACGAAAGATGGCGAGGCCATAATATTGATTTTCTTGTTAAATATCAGTGATTTTGAGTTAAACGCAGACAGAGTTTCACAGATCGCGGTGGCGGCTATCCTGAATATCACCCGCAGGGTCGATATGAATCATGATTTCCGAATTGGGGAAGTCCAGTAAAAGAGACTCTTCGATCTGTCTGGAAATATCATGCGCTTTATATAACGATAAGTCAGGTGATAATTCAATGTCGAAAGACATTAAAATCTTTGTGCCCGATTTGCTTGTCCGCAAATCATGCAGCCCCAGAACCGAGGGATGGGATTTGATTTTGGCGATAATCTGGTGGCGGGTGGCATCGGGCAATTCCTGATCCAGTAACATGCCGAAAGCACTCAACACAATTTTATAGGCTGTCCGCATCATGATAAACGCCACGCCGATCGCACTTAACGGGTCGAGCCATGGCCCCAGCAGTCCCGTATAGTCCGCCAGCACCACCAGCAATACCGAGCCGTTAATCAGAACGTCGGCGCTGTAATGCAGCGAGTCGGCTTCGACCGCCAGAGAATCCGATTGTTTTGCGCCCGCTGTCTGGACTTTTGAAATCAGGACGGAAAGCCCAACCGACACTGCCATCAATATCATGGTAAAAATATGGTCGGAAATCTCAACTGGATGGACGAAGCGTCCAAAGGATTCCAGTACCAGAAACATCCCGCCGCCCGCCAGCATCATGGCCTGAATCAACGCCGCGATACCTTCGACTTTGCCGTGGCCGTGGCGATGGTCTTCGTCCGCCGGCTTCATGGCCCATTGCACCGAAATCAGGGTCATCAGCGACAGGCCGATATCGCTGAGAGAATCGATCAAGGCCGACAGCACAGCCGCAGAACCGCTGATATATAACGCCACAGATTTGATGATGACAAGAATCAGGACGAGAGTAACGGTTATGGTGCTGCTGGTTTTGGCGGGGTTTTCGGCGAATTTGGTCTGGATGTAGTTTTTCATGCGCCGAAGATAAGAGATTGTGCTGCCGGAGGCAAACATTATTCTTGGTATTATTTTGACATAATGAAAAAATAAGCAAAACTTCTTCTGCATAATTATCGGAAACGAAATTCTTTCCTTTTACTTTTGAATATGTTGCCACTACAACCATCCCTATGACACGAAAATATTTTGGTACTGATGGCATTCGCGGGCGGGCGAACCAGCATCCCATGACCGCCGATATTGCCTTGAAAGTTGCTATGGCAACGGCGAGAGTGTTAGGCAAAAACTCTGCGCATAGCCGCGTTGTGATCGGCAAAGATACGCGTTTATCCTGTTATATGCTGGAACAATCCCTGACTGCCGGATTTTTGGCCATGGGTATGGATGTGGTGTTGACGGGGCCTATCCCGACCCCTGCCATTGCCGTCCTGACCCGTTCGATGCGGGCCGATGTCGGGGTGATGATTTCCGCGTCCCATAATCCGTTCGAAGATAACGGCATTAAATTATTCGGCGCGGACGGCTATAAACTGCCTGATGCCACTGAACAGGATATTGAAAGCTGGATCGATAATCCGGTTTTGATAAACGAAGGATTGGCGACACCTGAAAAGATAGGGCGTGCCAGCCGTATGGATGATGCCGTGGGGCGCATGGTGGAATATGCCAAGGGTAGTTTTCCGCGTAAACAGACCCTCGCAGGGCTGAAAATCGTTATCGACTGCGCCAATGGGGCGGCTTATAAGGTTGCGCCGCAGGCTTTGTGGGAACTGGAAGCCAAAGTGATTGCAATGGGCGTTTCACCGAATGGTAAAAACATCAATCTGGATTGCGGTGCAACCCACACGGACGCTTTGCAAAAACGCGTGGTGGCAGAGGGGGCGGATATTGGTATTGCGCTTGATGGGGATGCCGACCGTTTGATTCTGGTCGATGAGCGCGGACAACGTATCGATGGTGACCAGATTTTGGCGTTGTTGGCCACGTATATGAAGGCGCAAGGGCGGTTGAGCTATGATACGGTTGTGGCCACTGTCATGTCCAATCTGGGATTCGAGAGATATTTAAAGGTCAATGACATAGCTTTGGTACGCTCCGCAGTGGGGGATCGTTATGTGGTCGAGAAAATGCGCGAGGGCGGATTTAATCTGGGTGGCGAACAGTCAGGCCATGTCGTGATGTCCGATTTCGGCACCACCGGCGACGGATTGATGGCTGCCTTGCAGATTTTATCCGTTTTAAAAGACAGCGGCAAACGCGCATCGGAATTATTACATGTGTTTACACCTGTGCCGCAATTGTTGAAAAATGTTCGTTTCGATAAGGGCGCGAAGCCGTTGGATAAAGCGGAAGTGCAAGACGCCTTGAAACAAGCCGAAACAACATTGGCCCATTCAGGCCGTTTACTGGTGCGGGCATCGGGCACAGAACCCTTAATCCGCGTTATGGCCGAAGGCGATGACCCCAAAATGGTCGAACGCGTGGTTGATGATCTCTGTGATGTTATCGCCAAGGCGGCGGGCTAGATTATAAGAAGTAAAAAGTTTACGAAAAAGTAAGTGTAAAAGGAAAAGAAAAAATGGGTAATGTTGCAGTGATTGGTTCCCAGTGGGGAGATGAAGGTAAAGGGAAGATTGTGGACTGGTTGTCCAGTCGCGCGGATGTCGTGGTGCGGTTTCAGGGCGGGCATAATGCCGGTCATACTCTGGTCATTGACGGGGTTGAGTATAAGTTGCACCTGTTGCCATCCGGTATTGTTCGCGAAGGCAAATTATCGATTATCGGCAACGGGGTCGTCGTTGATCCTTGGGCGTTGCTGAAAGAAATTGAAGTCGTTTCTGCAAAAGGTGTCAAAATTTCGTCTGACAGTCTTAAAGTGGCGGAAAACGTCAACCTGATTTTGCCCATTCATTCGACCATGGATCGCGCGCTTGAAGAGTCGCGGGGCGACAAAAAAATCGGCACAACGGGGCGCGGCATCGGGCCTGCGTACGAGGACAAAGTGGCGCGTCGTGGCATTCGCCTGTGCGACCTGAAACATCCTGAACTGGTGCGCGAAAAACTGGAAAATCTGTTTTTGCATCATAATGCCTTGCTCAAAGGGCTGGGAGCCGAACCGATGGATGTCGGGACGGCTTATGAGGAATTGATGGCGGTGGCCCCGAAAATTTTCCCGTATGCGGCCCCCGTCTGGAAAGTATTGGACGAAGCCCGCCATGCCGGAAAGCGTATTTTATTCGAAGGTGCACAAGGGTTGATGCTGGATGTCGATCATGGAACATATCCATTCGTCACATCGTCAAACACCGTATCCGGTTCCGCCGCCATGGGCGCGGGAGTGGGGCCGAAAGCCATCGGTTATGTTCTGGGAATTACCAAAGCCTATACCACACGCGTAGGGACAGGCCCGTTCCCGACCGAACAGATTAATGAAGTCGGAGAAACTCTGGGGCGTCGCGGGCACGAATTCGGAACAACCACAGGCCGTAAGCGCCGGTGCGGATGGTTTGATGCAGTGATGGTGCGGCAGGCGATCAAGGTTGGCGGTATCGACGGTTTGGCCCTGACCAAACTTGATGTATTGGATGGGCTGGATGAAATAAATATTTGTATCGGTTATGAATTGAACGGTCAAAGACTGGATTATTATCCGGCCTCGCAGATCGAGCAGGCGGCCGTTACGCCAATTTACGAAACTATGCCGGGATGGAAAGAATCTACCCGCGGGGCGCGTTCCTGGGCGGAGCTTCCGGCTGAGGCGATTAAATACGTGAAGCGTCTTGAAGAGCTGGTTGAATCGACCGTGACGTTACTGTCCACCAGTCCGGAACGCGACGATACGATTTTGGTTGCGGATCCTTTTTTCTCGTAAA
>DMIT01000092.1:0-866 GCA_003452275.1 Rhodospirillaceae bacterium
GCAGCGGTTTTGTAAACCGAAGGTCACGAGTTCGAATCTTGTAGCCGGCACCATTTATTTCCTTAGAAAACCAGTATTGAATCAGATCAATCACTTAGGTCTGGTTTTTTGTCAGAAAATATAGGGGTGGGCCAGATGAAAACCTTAAACAGCCTCGCCATTGCATTTTTCTGAGAGCATTGATTTGACGCAACGAATCATGCGTTGATGTCCATCTTCTTAACGTCAACGCTCCTATCGGAGAAACGGAGAATAAAGCTGCTGAACCTTATTCTCCTTGTTCATTCTATGATGGGTTGGGTGAGGGGAGCTTTGTAGGGGCGGCAGCTTCTTTATGTTTCAAATGGATAATTTTTAGAATCGCGATGACAAATTACCAAAAATGGTTAAAGGCAGCACTTGGGTGCGTCGTATAATTCCATGAGTCCAGTGGCGCATTCTGTGCAACGCCCTTTGCCATCGGCACAGACAGGGGGCTCTCCGGAAATATTCTCGCTGACAATGGCCCATGCTTTGCCAAGGGACTGTGGGTTTTGCGCCAGATGCGTTTTAATATCACTTTCGGAAATATCGCGACAAACACAGACAATCATGTGGGGGCCTCATTTTTTTTAAACAGTCTCTCATTTGTTTGTACGGAAAATGCATGATGTTTGCAAGTGATTCTTAATTGCATATATTATTTTCTGGCAATGAATGTACAATTCGGGTTCTGTTCCCTATATTTCCGACCAGAGGTTACCGAAACATAAATGAAGATTATTCCAACCGCTATCCCCGATCTATTGATAATAGAACCGCAGATTCATGGTGATGAACGTGGTTTTGTCATGGAAAGTTATAACCGTCCGCAATTTAATCAGGCC
>DMIT01000092.1:874-3026 GCA_003452275.1 Rhodospirillaceae bacterium
TTGCGCGGACTTCATTACCAGATCGAGAAAACGCAGGGCAAATTGTTGCGCGTCACCATGGGCGAAATTTTTGATGTTGCCGTTGATCTGCGTCGTAGTTCGCAAACATTCGGTCAATGGGCGGGCGTGGTTTTAAGTGCTGAAAATAAACGCCAGATATGGATTCCCGAAGGTTTCGCACATGGTTTTCTGACCTTGAGCGGGGAAGCCGACTGTCTGTATAAAACAACTGATTTTTATGCGCCGCAATTCGAACGTGTTCTGGCGTGGAATGATCCGGCTATTGCCATTGACTGGCCATGGGTAGGGCATCCTGTTTTGTCATTAAAGGACAAAGCGGGGCTTTCTCTGGGTCAGCTCGATACATTCGAGTAGTAGAGATCACCTTGATCTGTGACTAAAAAACCACCCTTCCAGAGTAAAAAAAGGGAAAGTCTGTATTTGTTGTCTAAGTATTTGATATGGAACATTTATCTTTCTATATGATCGGAAATTAACCTTATATTAATTTCTTGTCACAACCACTGGTTTGGTGCTATGACAGACGAACGATAAAGGGATGCATCTAAATATCTGATAGATATTTGAGGTTGTATCCCGTGCTATCCAAACATTTATCGCTCGGTTGCGACCGCGTTTTGGATAAAAAAAGATTACATTTTGAAATGATTGACAGGAGATATTCTATGAACGGCTTTTTCGGACGTAAAACTGTAGCAGGCTCACATACGACACGTACCTTTTCTAGACTGATGATGACATCTGCTTTGGTGGCGGCAGGAACTTTCGTTTTATCTTCTCCTTCTCTGGCAGATAATTCTTGGGGCCATTTGGGAGACACTGGTTTCTCGACTGATATTTCAAATCCGAATGTCACGAATATTACTGTGACGACAGCTAATCAAAAAGCGATTGGTATCGGGAACGCCAATATTGATTTGAATGACACCGTTAATGTTTTAAACTCCAAACTCTTTGTTGTTCGTGATAATCGTCTTGACCCTACATATATTCTTGGCAAACTGAATTCGACTGGCAAAGTCATCATTATTGATGGAAATGGTATTTTCTTTGGTAAAGATTCCGTTGTCAATGTCGGGTCAATTATTGCAACCACTGGTGACCTTACTGATGCTCAGGCTTTGGCTAATGCCGACACGCCACTTCTTTTTAAAAATTTCGGGGCAGCAGGGGTTGAAAACGCAGGTAGCATTTCGGCATCTGGTCTGGTCGCTTTCGTTGCGCCGACTGTTAAAAACAGTGGTATCATTAATGCAAACTTGGGTCGCGTATCTCTGGCAGCAGGTAAAACAACGGCAACGGTTGATCTTTATGGCGACGGTCTGGTCGAATTAGATGCCGGTTCCTTGGGTGAAACAGGTTCAAAATTTTTGTCTGAAAACAGTGGCAAAATTTCTGGTGCTCAAATCCAGATGACAGCTGCGGCGGCCAAAGATGTGGTTGATAGTGTTGTCAACATGCAGGGAGTATTGCATGCCAACTCTGCAAGCCTTAATCAGAAAGGCCAGATCGTTCTGTCTGCAGGTAAAGTATCTCTTGGAACATCTACACCTTCCGGTGCGAAAAAAATAGATGGTCATACGGAAGTCAAGGCAACCCAGCTTGAGCTTGGTCTGACCGTTGATGGAAATGTTTCAGGTTATGCTAAAGAAGTCACAATCCTGTCTGATGCTGCTAAAATTAATCAAGGTCTTTCCGTGATTGCGAAGAACGGCACTGTTAAAGTAGCTGCCGGTACATATGATGAAGATTTGGTTGTCAATGTTGAAGGTGTCACTGTTAAGGGGGCAAAGGCTGGAATTTCCGGATATGATGCAACCCGTAACGGACTTGGTGAGACTATTATTACCCCTCATTCTCCGGGTGTCGTCGTCGCTGCTGATAATGTGACAATTGATGGCTTAACCATTGCAGGCGGCAATGAAGGGATTGAAGTTTTCGGCTTTAATGGCGCAGTCCTTCAAAATAATATCATCACGAATTCTGCAAGTGCCGGATACCCGCTTAATAATGGTATTTATGTTACGGGTTCTGCAAATACAAAAATTTTGAACAATTACATTTTTAACACTGGTGATGCCGGTAGTGCAGCAGAACAGGGCAGCGGTATTCGCGCTGATAAAACAACTAA
>DMIT01000079.1 GCA_003452275.1 Rhodospirillaceae bacterium
ACATAATCGGGGGTCGCATCGGCAGACGGGTTGATATCGGCAGGCTCAACTGACTTGCCCTGGGCATCGATTCCTGCCTGATAAGTGGGTGACTGGTTACCGGTTGCGGGCACATATAATTTGCTGCAAATCATGCGTTCAACAGCAAATGTTCCGCTATTCACATCGGTGGACGTTGCCACGGATTTATCGGCAGCCATAGCCATGCCGGCAAAACCGCCAAGCATTAAATGGGTCAATAAAAGAGTCGAAAGCGCTGTTTTCATTTGGGTGTCTCCGTATTGGTGTTGGCATTTATCTGGGTTTGTTCGTCTTGTGCCGCCATATCTGCTGCCATATCATAGAAACTTATGACATTTAAACTCATCAGTCCATAAATAAGTAACCAGATAATGGCAGAAACAAGTGTTGTTATCAAAAACTTCTTTAAAAGTTTAGGTTTATCAGGGGCACTCACTACATTTCCGGTGACTGGCTCCTCGCTGGGGCGGTTTCCCCATGGCAAGACCGCAAATAAAACCGTCCACCAGACCATCAGAAAAACAACAATCCCGCTGACCAGCCCCATATCCTAAACCCTTAACAAATGGACAGACACTTTTGGCTTAAACCCGAAAATATCATTTAACAGTCTGCGGATGCAAACGCGGATATCTTCTTCGATCCGGATGACATCTTCGATACCGTCTTCTCTGATCTCCAACAGGATATCGTCAATCTCCTGCTTGATATCCTCGATAATCTCCATGTCTTCGGGATCATCGAGGTCGACCATCCCGACCAGCGAGACTTGGGGGGCCGCCGCCAGAAATCCACGGGCATCCAGAACAACTGTAATATGTGCTGCACCGGAATATTGTAATTTGCGGCGTTCAGCGATGGCTTTATGGTCGGCGGATACAACGCGGTTAGGCTCAACCGCCAGTGCGCGGGCCGATACATGGTCGATGATTTGAATATTGTCATGCGACAGCCGGACAACCGATCCGTTATTGGGAATGACGATTTCAGACACGCCCATTTCGCGGGCAATACTGGCCTGTGCCTCCAGCATCAGGCGTTCGCCATGCACCGGAATAACCGCCTTTGGCCTGACCCACGACAACATGTCCGCAATCTCGTCACGATAAGGGTGGCCGGAAACGTGAATTTTATATGGAGAATTTTTATGATCAACGATTTTAACCCCTGATGCGCTCAGGTAATTTTTAACGGCATTGATTTCTTTCTCGTTCCCCGGAATGGCCTTGGACGAAAAGACTGCCGTATCTCCCTTACCCAGCTTGATGCCTTTCCAGTCACCGCGCGCTATTCTTGCAAGTGCCGCCTGTGTCTCGCCTTGTGACCCCGTAACCATCAAAACGGTTTTATCGGCGGGCAAGAACGGCAATTCATCTTCACTGACAAAACTTTGCATCTTGCCCAAATAACCGCATTCATGTGCGTTCGAGGTCATGCGGTGAAGGGATCGCCCTAACATACATACACTGCGCCCCGTTTTCTCTGCGGCCTGACAAATGCTCTGGATGCGTCCGACATTCGATGCAAAGATCGTCACCAGAATGCGCCCCTGCGCCTCGGCAAAAACTTTTTCCAATCCGATGACGACATCGGCTTCTGTTCCGCCCCTGCCGGCTTGCGGGGCATTGGTTGAATCGCCGATATAGGCCAGAATGCCTTCGTCCCCTGCCTTGCGTAGAGCCTTTTCATCGGTTGGTGCATCAATAACCGGTGTCGGGTCTAAATTCCAGTCGCCGCTATGCAATATATTTCCATGGGCCGTCTTAATCACCGTTGCCACCGCCTGAGGAATGGAATGGGCGACATGAATAAACTCCAGCTTAAACGGATCAAGCTCCAATGGCTTCCGGGTTGAAATCTCGATGATCTTGGCTCCCTTGCAATCGGGATGATCATTCATCTTGGCGCGTAGAACGGCGGCTGTAAATTTGGTGCAATAAATCGGGCATTTCAAACGCGGCCATAAATACGGAACGGCGCCTACGTGGTCTTCGTGACCGTGGGTAATGACCATGCCCAGAATATCGGCTTTATAATCTTCGATAAAGGACGGGTCAGGCAGGAGAATATCAACCCCGGGAAAACGGTGATCGGCGAACCCGATCCCGCAATCAAAAATCATCCATTTGCCGTCACAGGCATAGAGGTTAAAATTCACGCCGAATTCTTCACTTCCCCCCAAAGGAATGAAATGCAGGCCTTCGGCAAAATCTGCTTTGTCTATTTTTTCTACACGTTTCTTCATGCGGGGACTTTATTGGTTTTTTATGTGTTGGTAAATGCTTAATAGCCCCTTTAACGTTAATTCTTCATCGATAATGTCAATTAACGGAATATCCTGCCGGAACAGGTTGGACAACCCGCCTGTGGCAATGATTTTCGGTCTTTCGCCCAGTTCGGCAATCAATTGCTGCAAAATTTTCTCGACTAATCCGACATACCCCCAGAATATCCCCGACTGCATGGCATCGACGGTATTTTTGGCCAATGCGGCTTTGGGTTTCCTGACCGCAACGCTTGGCAATTTTGCTGCGGCCAGATACAGGGCTTCCAATGACAAATTCGGGCCCGGGGCAATCACCCCGCCGCAAAAATTCC
>DMIT01000165.1 GCA_003452275.1 Rhodospirillaceae bacterium
TTTGGAATGCGAAGATGGATTTGCGGTTTGACCTGTGCCCAGTCCATGGCACCTTTGTAAATATAGACATAGATCAAAAGCCGCTTGAATTTTGGCCATTCTGCGCCGTTTAGATGTATGAATTCATCATCCCCTTGGGAATTCCCTGAACGCTCATCCCCCGACAGCGAGAGATAAGGGGGAAGATTATAATTTCCCATCGTGTCGCCAAACGCCTGAATCGCGCCTTTGGTTCCATCGTGCAATTCATATAAAATACCCAGATCAAGGTCGATATTGGCTGGTTTGGCTTTTTTGAGGAGTTTGCCGAAAAAGCCGGTATCGGGCACCAGTTGGTTATCCCATGCTGCGGCAATACGGATATCTTTGAATCCATCTGCAGGTGGACTGATAGACAATGTATCATCCCGTCGCCCTAAAAAGTCGATATTAATATCGCGGTCAGAGGGATCAATATAGCCTGCCGCCCCTTTTGACGATCCATGGCCTGAGAAATGGATACGGCTACGGGTTGCATTTTCCAAAGAACTTTGGGAATTGGTGATTTTGTCGACCATCAGGAACACCTATTATTAATAAATAACACATCTTTTTTATAGCATGGTTTTTAAAAAAAGTCGTAAATTTTCAAAAATGCACTAAGCTGAATTTATGCCTGACTTATTTCAAACTTCTGATCTGTCTGCGACTGCCGATGATTTTCGTCCGCTGTCCGATTTGTTGCGCCCGAAAATATTAAGCGATGTCGTAGGGCAGGATCATTTGATTGCTGACAATGCGCCTTTAGGACGTATGATAGAAAACAGGCGCTTATCGTCGATGATTTTCTGGGGGCCGCCCGGATGTGGCAAAACCACATTGGCCCGTCTTATGGCTGACCATACGGATTACCAATTTGAACAGATTTCCGCCATTTTTTCGGGCGTGGCCGATCTTAAGAAAGTTTTCGAGGCGGCGCGATTCAGAAAGTCTCAAGGGAAAGGCACCCTCTTGTTTGTCGATGAAATCCATCGTTTCAACAAGGCGCAGCAAGATGCGTTCCTGCCGGTGGTGGAAGATGGCACCATTATCCTGATCGGGGCGACGACCGAAAACCCGTCATTTGAATTGAATGCGGCGCTTCTCTCGCGCTGTCAGGTATTGGTTTTGAAACGGCTGGATGATGCGGCATTGGATGCCTTGCTGGTGCGGGCGGAAGCCTATTTCGGGCGTCACATTCCCTTATTGCCCGAAGCCATTGATCCGCTAAAAGCTTTGGCGGACGGGGATGGTCGTTATTTCCTAACCATGATCGAACAGATTTATCAGCAGGCTCCGCAAGGTAAGATTCTGGATAATGCAGGGTTATTTGCCCTCGTCCAGAAACGCGCCCCGCTTTATGATAAGGGGGATGATTCCCATTATAACCTGATCTCCGCGCTTCATAAATCGGTGCGCGGGTCGGATGTGAATGCGGCGCTTTACTGGTTTTCGCGGATGCTTGATGGCGGCGAAGACCCCCGATATATCGCGCGCCGTATGATCCGCATGGCGGTCGAGGATATCGGGCTTGCTGACCCGATGGCGCATTTGCAATGTATTGCTGCGGCTGAAACTTATGAACGATTGGGGTCACCCGAAGGCGAACTGGCCCTTTCCCAAGCCTTGATTTATCTAGCGACCGCACCTAAATCCAATGCCAATTATGTTGCGTATAAAGCGGCGCGCGTGGCTGCACAAACCTATGGGTCACTCATGCCGCCCAAACATATTTTAAATGCCCCGACCAAATTGATGAAAGCCGAAGGCTATGGCGCTGGGTATCAATATGACCCCGACACCAAAGACGGTTTTTCAGGCCAGAATTATTTCCCCGACGGCATGGAGCGCACTAGCTTTTATACCCCGCCCGATAAAGGCTTCGAGCGCGAAATCAACAAACGTCTGGACTATTGGGACAGGCTCCGTAAAGAGAAAAATTCAAATTAGAACTTTATGAGGAATTATCAAAAGAAAGGGTTTGTTAAATGCGTTATCACCTTATGAAAGAATTAGAGGCCTATGAGGGACAGGCTGATGAAATGAAATTCATTCCTGATGTCCTTCACCTGCTGAATACCAAAGAAAATTGTTTTTATAGGGATTGCTTTGATCCCGGGCATATCACCGGCTCCGCGTTGTTAATCAATGCGACCAGCGATAAGGTTTTGCTCAACCATCATAAAATTTTTGACAAATGGATGAATTTTGGTGGTCATGCAGATGGCCAAGAGGATATTAAAGCGGTTGCTTGGCGTGAAACTATTGAGGAATCAGGCATTCAGGATATCAATTTTTTCAAACAGGGAATTTTTGATATTGATATTCATCTTGTTCCGGAAAACAGCCATAAAAAAGAAAAAGCGCATTTTCATTATGACATAAAATTTCTGTTGCAAGCGAACACAGAAGAGTTCCATCTAAGTGATGAGTCCGTGGATTTAAAATGGTGTTCCTACGAACAGGCACAGGAATTGGTTCAAAACGATCAACCTATGAAGCGTGTTTTATCAAAGTGGCATAATTTATCCTTATGATAAGAATAATTCGTGCACATGACGCAGAGTTCATCATCCGAAAGGAAGGTTTTCGTCTTCCTACTCAAGAGATTAATAAACCCGTTTTTTCGGTGGCACTGGTTCGACTTCGTCGGTCAGGCTGCTCAGGATGACGGGGCGATAGCCGAGGGATGTTTTGCCGGAGGATTGATCCCACCAGGCGACGGTGTGTTTCATCCAGTTGGCATCATCGCGGTCGGCGAAGTCTTCGCGGGCGTGGGCGCCGCGGCTTTCCTGACGATTGACGGCTCCTTCGAGGGTGACAACGGCCTGACCGAGCAAATTATCCAGCTCCAGCGCTTCGACTAAGTCAGTATTAAAAATTAATGAACGGTCGGTGACTTTGACATCTTGAATCGATGCGGCAACTTCGTTGATTTTTGTAACACCTTCGGACAGGCTTTCACCTGTACGGAACACGGCCGCATGGTTTTGCATGGTGCGTTGCATTTTGCCGCGAATATCGGTGACCGACAGGTTGCCCGATGCATTTCTGAAACGGTTGAAACGGGCCAAGGCTTTATCCAATGCTCCCTCTGCCAGTTTGCGGTGTTTGGTACCGGGGGTAACGGTTTCCGCAGCGCGAATTGCCGCCGCCCGTCCAAAGACCACAAGGTCAAGTAGGGAGTTGGAACCGAGACGGTTGG
>DMIT01000173.1 GCA_003452275.1 Rhodospirillaceae bacterium
GGGGGATTGGCAATTCCCCCTTTTTTGCGCTATCCTGCGAATCAATCAACCATATCGCGCATGAAGGAGGAGTCAATGATGACAGCCAAGTCCGTATCCAGACAGGAAATCATAATGAATTTTTCGTCTCCTCCCAATAATGACGACGTGGCCGTCTTCGCGCGGCAGGCACTCGAAAGCCTTCCGGATGAACTGGCAAGAAAATGCGAGGAGTTGATTCTGGAAGTTGAAGAGTTTCCCGATGATACGACGTTGCAGGATCTGGACATTGAAACGCCTTATGAATTATTGGCGCTTTATCATTCCGCCAAAGAAATTTCCCCCGGTGTACAAAAGAAAATTGCCAATGGCGAAGATAAAATCATTATCTACCGCCGCCCCATTCTGGATGTGTGGTGCGAAACGGGCGAAGATTTGGGGCGCCTGATCCGTGAAGTCATTGTCGAAGAATTGGCCCGCGGGTTTGAATTTTCGGATGAAGAGATTCAGGAAATGATTATCACTCTTCGTCAGGGAAATATGTGATCTTCAGGATCGTTTCATGTCTTCGAATAGCAGAATATCATTGGATTCCAGCGTTTTGTAGGCAGGATAGGATTCAGGCTTTTTAGAATTGCCCATATCACCGATATAAATTTTCCGCACGCCGTATCCCACCAGATTCACCATCTCGCGGGGGGAGGGAAGAACCGAACACCAGAGATGGTCGCAGGATATTTTTAATCCATTGCGTGCCGCCCCCATTAACAGGCGGTTGACGGGTTCTAAAATGAAGTCATATTTTCCATCAGTTTTTTGAATATCTTTATGGGTGTAACCGATAGCGGGATGAGCGGATGCCACCAGTGTCCATAATTTGCCATGGATATCGGTTGCCAGTGCGCATCCCCAGCGTTCATGTTTGACCTTGACCAGTCGGGCCGTTTGCAAAAGGGTGGGGATGGAGAGCGGCGCGCGGCAAGGGCGTATTTCGATCTGGTTATCTTCGGGCGGAATATATCCGCTCTCGGGTTCATAGATCAGCCTGATTTTATGTTCCTTGCGAATGACCTCGTACAGGCTAACCCCCGCATGGGCCAGAATGCGCAGGGACATATCCTGAAATTCATCACCGCGCCGGACTGCGAAATCTTTCTCGAAACCCTTGTGATCGATATAAACGGATTGAATCCCGGCCTCGGCAATGCATTTCGCGCAGTTCGGACAGCAGGGGTCAGTAATGGCAAGGCTTGCGCCCGCGGTCGGAAATGCGGAATGAAACAAGCAATTCAGTTCGGCATGGATTGTCCCGCTACTATCCCCGATACGCGTATCTTGTCCCAGTTTTTCAAGGATCGCAGGCGGCCAGTCATTCGTTTTTGACAGGCTCACCCCGTCTTTGAAAAGTGTGGCGGCAATTTTGTTTTCGGGGTGGCGGCTCGATAACACGATATCGACGGCCAGTTGCATGGAATGGATGGGGTCGGTCATGATAATATGATATCAGCTTCCTGCATATTCCGCGAGATGCTTTAACGAACCGCGCCCGCCCAAAGGCCGCGCCCCCGTGTGACCGATACAGTCTGTCGCGCACAGAATACCCAGACGTCCCGATTGTTCCAGACTATACCCGTTCATCAGGCCATAGATAAATCCGGCGGAAAAATGATCCCCTGCGCCGTTGGTATCCGCCATTGCCGCGGGATCGACGGAAATCGCGGGGACATGGGCGATGCTGTGATTGTGAAAGACCGTTGCTCCGTTCGGGCCATCGGTGATCGCCCCGAACAGGAAACGATCCGCCATTTTTTGCGCGAGGCTGGCGGCAGTGTCTGGATCTTGAGAACCGAATAAAACGCGGGCTTCAGCCATATTGCAAATGATGCTGTCACAGACATCCAGAACGGTTGTCACATTGTCTTTTTGCGTGGTGTAATATTCTGCATCACCAATATTGAAGGTCACATGCCCGCCGCGATGTCTGACGGCAACACCTGCCTTTACAAAGGCCTGCGCCGTATGCGGAGAGACAAAGCAATAACCGTCCAAATACAGGAAATCTGTGGCACGCAATAAATCGAAATCAAAATCATCGGCGGAAGAAGTCTTGGTGACATCATCAAAACTGAGAAAAGTACGTTCACTGTCCGGCGTAATCAGGGTTAAAATCTGGGACGTCGATCTATGTGGCATCGTGGAAGGGAAATGACAGGTCACGCCGTTTTCCTCCATATGGTTGTGGAAAGCGGTTCCTTCGGCGTCTGCGCCGATCTTGCTGATAAAATGGCTTTCATGGCCCAGTGCCGACATCACATGGGCGACATTTGCACCCGCGCCACCCGGAATAGGCTGGTATTTCCCCATACCGGATTTAATCATATTCAGTAAGGCGATATCATCCACAAAACGGCAGAGTCCCTTCGGAATATCATTGCGGATCAGGAAATCATCATCAACCGCGGCCATCAGGTCGATACAGGCATTGCCAATTGCTGTGAAAATCGGGGTCATTCCGCTTTTATACAGAGGTTTTTGTGAATTTCATCCCTTTTTTCTTGAACTGCACGTCTCTTGGGGGTAACCAAAGGAACATAGAGACGGATGGAAGGAAATCACACGATGGCACTCGATCACGCAAAATATATGCGCCGCGCCTATGAACTGGCCCTTAAAAGCTATCACGAAGGCGGATGCCCGATTGGCGGCGTTCTGGTCGATGCGGACGGCAATATCCTCGGCGAAGGCCATAATATGCGCGTTCAGGAAAATAACCCGATCATCCATGGTGAAATGTCCGCGATGCGTGCCGCAGGTGCCCGCAAGAATTACCACGGTACGACCATGTATACGACTTTAAGTCCTTGCATGATGTGTACCGGAACGATCCTCCAGTTTCATATACCACGGGTTGTCGTCGGCGATACCGTGAATTCCGAAGGGAATGCCGAACTCCTGCGTTCCAAAGGGGTTGAGGTGATTATCATGGATGATCCGGATTGTATCGCCCTTGTTCAGAAATTCCGTGCCGAAAAGCCGGATTTATGGCTGGAAGACTGGGGCGGGGATGCGTCGCCGGCAGAAATTTAAAGAAAGAATATGAAAACTATTGACATATTGCTATTATCTAATGTAAAACATTCTATCATTACGATCAAACAGAACTGAGTAGAGGTGTAAATGCAGAGGTTTCTAGAAAAATTAAGTTTCTATGCAGATGTCTCCAGCCGTATTGCCAAAGGGGAAAAAATTGATCCTCGTGGTTATGATCCAGTTCTGATTCAAGATTTAAAATCCATTGCCGCCCGTATGTATACGGGTTTTTTTACACCTCTTGAACCACAATCATTGGTGATGGAAGGGGATTGGAGCAAGGAAGAGATCGCCGAAATGGGGCTGACCATCCTCCATCCACGCATGAAGGCCATGGAGAAAGAAGCTCAGGCCGTATTGGATACCAACCCGCACGCCTTTATATTCGGTAACCAGTTGGTTGGGCGTGCTGACCCTGTCGATAAAATATCCGGCGCATCGGTTTTGACCAAAAGCGATTTCATGGCATTGGCCCAGGTGACTGCCGAGATTCAATATCGTGTGAATCATCTGGATCGAGGCCCGTTTCCGACTTTGGTTATTCAGGATCGTCAATTCTGGGGAAGTCTGTTCACGAATGCACCGAAAGTCAATCAGGATCTCAAGCAAATCGGGATTATGATTGCTCGGCATCCAGAAGATGTTCAAACATTCTTGGCAACCACCCAAACAGATTCGGAAAGAGACAGCGTTTCCGCGTATCATATTGCCTCCCCCCGAACGATCTTTGCCTCGACTGACCAGATGAAAACAGGCCATAACGCCATTGCGCAATCATCTTACGATGGTGAACTCCATGTGGCGCATACTGTTTTAGGGCCATCGCGTATTCCGGTCGAAGAAACCAAGTCCTATGCAGGTAATGCGCTCGTTAAGATGGTGGCGCTGATGCTTCTGTCATTAGACCGATTGAAGGGCAAAAACGACAAAGAAGCCGATAACAATTTACTAGCCGTCCATGACGGCGGCGTTGCGTTCTTCCTGATGAATCAAAAGGGTGAACGCTATACTGCACTGTTTACCGATCCTGAATTCTTTCCCTTCTCTGCGGAGGTCATGAATAAAATTCTTGCGGGGCCGGCAGTTGAACTGGCGGAGCTTTATAAAAGTTCACCTAATTTCAAAACCGTTATGGATGCCTTGTTCCGCAAGGTGGAGGATGTCTGCCGCAAAGACAAACGGTTCAAACCGACAGATTTGGTGGGTATGGATACCGCCATTCAAATGGCGATTCCGGCAAAGGAATTTTTCAGGCTTTATGATGAATATAAAGCCCATCATACGGATTTAAGCGATGAAAAGATTTGCGAACAAATTGCCCTTCGTCATACGGTGACGGTCGGTGATGTTCAAAAAGTCAAACTGTTAAAGAGCCCGCAATTCAATAGCGAACCTCTTTCATTTGATACTGAACATTATATCGAGGCAGAGGGCCATAAAGGCAGAAGCCGCGCGCAGATTCCAGAATGGGTTCGGACTGGCCCGAATGCCACCAGTTATCATATGCTGATGAATGCCGTCGGCGCAAAGCCTATCGCGGGCAGCGACCAACACGGATATTGGCGTGAAGGCGAGATTAGAATCAAGATTGCAGTGCCGGGAATGCTATCCGGCACCGTGGCAAAAGCCCCTAGTAAACTGCGTGGATTAAAAGACGAATTGACCGCCTATGGTATCAAGTTCAGTATGGGCGCCGATTATTGGCGTGCTTTCTGTGATGTCAATGGATGCACCAGTACCAAACCCGAATTTAACCATGCGGCGGATATGCACCGCCAGAATATCCGCAAAATTCTGGCGACACATGATTTCTTAT
>DMIT01000234.1:0-488 GCA_003452275.1 Rhodospirillaceae bacterium
TACCAACTGAGCTATACCCCTAAGGTCGTAATTGATTTGTTTACTAGACTATTCTGTAGGTTTTGACCAGTAAAAAATGCAGATTTAGCCGATAATGCTGTCGGGTTCGGTTTGGGGGAGGTTGATGACGCGTTCCCAGCCGCGTTTTATTCTCAAGGCGGCATAAATCTGGGCCGGCAGGATGCCGAGGATGGTCATGCTGGTGATCAACCAGAAATTTTTTTCGATAAATTGATGGGTGACCTGTTCCATGGCCTGCTCATCGGGGATGGCGGTTCCTTGTACGATGGATTCTGTCCATGCATTCATGGCGGTCATATCACTAAAGCTGGAGATCAGGCCGCCCGCGACCATTAAACCCACGAGATAAAGCACAGACCATATCCAGAAGGTTCTAATCAGGGCATTGCCTTCTTTATATTCGAAAGTTTGTTTGTGCCATTTGTTGCGCAAAACATAAAACGCCGGAAGGGCGACAATAGAGATGA
>DMIT01000234.1:511-5308 GCA_003452275.1 Rhodospirillaceae bacterium
GGTGTTTATTTTCTGCCGAATAATTTTTCAATGTCATCGAGGGAAAGCGCAACAAAGGTCGGGCGGCCATGGTTGCATTGCCCTGCCAGCGGCGTTGTCTCCATATCGCGTAACAGGGCGTTCATTTCCGTGACGCTTAATCTGCGGCCCGAACGCACCGACCCGTGGCAAGCCATGGTGGCGAGGACGTGATTGATCTTTTCTTCAAGCGCCGTGGCTTTTTCATGTTCGCGCAAATCATCTGCCAGATCCTGCAGCAAAATTTTAAGGTTCAGGCGACCGGACAGAATGGCGGGGATGGAACGGACGGCAATTGCCCCCGCGCCGAACGCCTCGATCTCCAGTCCGGACGACGTAAATATATCGCGCGATTCAAGAAGGCGGGCGCAATCCACATCGTCCATCGTAATGATTTCAGGGGTCAGCAAACCTTGAACCGCAATGCCCGTTGACGCCATTTGCGATTTGAACCGTTCATAGACAAGGCGTTCATGGGCGGCGTGTTGATCGACGATCACGATGCCGTTCGGGGTCTGGGTGATGATATAGTTTTCGTGAATTTGTGCGCGGGCAGAGCCCAACGGATAATTTTCTTCGGCTTCTTGCTCGGGGATCGGTGCGGGAGAATCAAAACGTGCCGAGGGCATAAAATCCATCTGCGGCTGGAAAGCGTTGGTCACATGTTCGGCCAATTGTCCGTAAGATGCCGAGCGGGGCATCGCATAGGATGTCAGCATGGAACGCGGATGATAAGATGGATAGGATGCTGCAGGGGCAGCTTCCTGATTGCTGCGCTGTTGTTCCAGACGGTTGACCAGTTCATCGGTCAAAGACGTGACCGGTGCAACATTTTGTCCGTTCAGGGCGTAACGGATGGTACTGACGATCAATCCGCGCACAATGGCGGAATCCCTGAAACGTACTTCGGCCTTGGCGGGATGGACGTTCACATCGACTTCTGCGGGAGGGACAGTCAGGAACAGGGACACAACCGGATAGCGGTCTTTGGCCATCACATCCATATAACCGGCGCGAATGGCCCCCAGCAGCAATTTATCGCGCACCGCGCGTCCATTCACGAACAGGAATTGTTTCTGGGCGGTTCCGGCATTGTGGGTCGGCTTCCCGATCCATCCGGTCAGGTGGATTCCCTGACGTTCGGCATCCACTGCAATGGCATTGGCAATGAAATCATCGCCCATAATATGGCGCAACCGTTGTTCGCCAAGGGATTCAAGGGCGTTGTCCAATACAGGATAGTGGAATGATGTCGCGCCATTATGGGTCAGGCGGAAAGACACATGCGGATAGGCCATCGCCAGACGTTGCAGCATATCTTTGACCGCGCCATATTCGGTGGCCGCCGTTTTCAAAAATTTCAACCGCGCGGGGGTCAGCGAGAAAAGGTCGCGAACCTCGATGGTTGTGCCCTCGGCTTGCGCGGAGGGGCGAAGGGGATTTTTCTGCCCGTCAATAATATCGATTTCATAGGCATCGCCGCCGCGCTCCCGCGTTGAAACTTTCATGCGCGAGACAGAGGCAATAGATGGCAAAGCCTCCCCCCTGAATCCCAGAAAGCAGATATTGGTCAAATCGGAGGTAGGAAGTTTGGAGGTTGCATGGCGGTCGAGTGCCGCCATTAAATCATCTGCGCCCATGCCGTAGCCGTTATCGCGCACGATCATCAAATCTTTGCCGCCTTCGATCAATTCGACCTCGATGCGCGTGCTGTCGGCATCAATCGAATTTTCGACCAGTTCCTTAATGGCGGCAGCAGGGCGTTCGATGACCTCGCCGGCGGCGATCTGGTTGACCAGATTATCAGGAAGACGGCGAATTCTCATGGCTTGCATTCCCCCTAGAAATCAACACATTTACCGTTCATTTCCCAATCGCCATACCGCGTGGCCTCCGGCCCTTTGCGTCCGCCGAATTCAGGTGGTTGCTGCTGGGTTGGCGGATCAGACTGTGGCATCGCAATCACAGAAACTGGGGGTTTCGCAGGATCGGTCTTTTGTTTCGCTGGACTTTTCTGATTTTCGCTCATAGAAGATATTTAGCGTCTTTATGCTGAAAGAGAAAGATAAAACATGAATAAAATAGCCGATTTGATGAAACCTTTCCGTGACCGGATCAATGCTGTAGACGATCAAATCGTTGATTTATTGGTGGAGCGATATAAAATCATTCGCGAAGTCGGCGTGTTTAAAGAGTCCAACAATATTCCGACAGTGGTCGAAGACCGCGTCAAGGAAGTCATCAACCGCGTCGGTGATCGCGCGGGCGAAGATTTTGAAGATATTGTCTGCGAAGTCTATGCCCTGATGATTGCCATCGCCCATGATGTCGAAGACGAAGTGCGCGGTCATGGCGATAAATTCAGAGACGATGAAGAATAGGATGCTGGCTGCATCAGCTTGATAGCTCTTAAAAAAAGAAAACAGGTCTTGAGGTATCTCAAAGACCTGCCTTTCTTCTGGGGGGGAGAAAGCTTTTAAAATCTTATTTTTATGACACACACTTTGCGCAGTCAGCCTTTTTGGCTTTGTCTATTACCTACGCTTGTCCGAATTTCTTTAGGATTGAGTTTTTTATAACGCTAACTTTGAACTATGTCAAGCGAAAATTGAAAAAAATTCAAGTTTCAATTAATTTTTTCCTGTCAAATTCATTAAACTATTGAAATATAATGAAAAAATATTTCTTCTCTCGACTTTTAAAAATCTTCTGTAAAACTATATTTTTTCATAATTTTAAAAGGATAGAAGCTCATTATCATTTCCCGAAAACTGGTTAGGGTGCGGGCATGTTAGATAATCTTCTGTGGTCACACCATATTTCACCCGCTGTCGAACCCCTGCAAATTGCCATTAGCCGCGGCGAATGGTTCGATGAAAGCCGTCACGGGCGCAAAGTCGCCTATAAAACCTATTGTCCGGTCGATCATCATCAGGGGCCTTTCCCCGTTATCATCTGGTCACACGGGCTGGGCGGGTCGCGCGACGGTGCGGGGTTTATTTCGCGTTATGTGGCGTCCCATGGCTATGTAGTTGTTCATATCCAGCATATCGGAACCGATTCCAGCCTGTGGGAAGGAAAGCCCGGTCATCCATGGGATGTCATTCGGGCGACCCATATTCCGCGCAGTGCGACCTTGCAGCGGTTCAAAGATGTGCCGTTTGCGCTGTCGCGGCTTAAGACGCTGGATATCGCGCCGGTCATGGATTTTTCGCGGATGGGGATGTCCGGCCATTCGTTCGGCGGTATGACGACGCAGGTCATGGCGGGGCAACGGCGCGGGTACGGCGCGCGCCAATACTCATTGTTCAGAAAAGAATTCAGCGCGGGAATTGTCTATAGCCCCGGCCCCTATCTGCATAAAAAAGGCCACCCGCCGCAAGATTTCTATGGCGGTATCCACATTCCTCTCCTGATGATGACCGGCACCGAGGATGATTCTCCGCTGGGAAATTTCAGTGCGAAAGACCGTGTCGAAGTCTTTACCCATTCAGGCGGCCCCGACCAGCATTTATTGATGCTGGATAAGGGGGATCATATGGTCTATAGCGGGTCACGCGGCAAGCTGGACGCCAATCCGAAACGCGATATCCATGAACAGATCATCAAGCTTCTATCGTTGGCCTTTTGGGATGCCTATCTCAAGGGGGACGAACATGCCAAAGAATGGCTGACCGAAGGCGGTGTACAAAAATGGCTGGAAAGCGAAGCCACTTATGAATTCAGGGAAAAGCCTCAGCTTTAGGCGTCTTTTCGCTTGGGTTTAAAACGTTGATATAATTTGCCCAGCGGGGTGATGACATTTGCCACAATAGCCCCGACCACCAGCCCACCCATCGCACAGGCCATGACTTTGGCAAACCATGCGACCAACGGGATAGAAGAGAAAATATGGCCGATTGCTTCCAGACCGTGATGCAGGAACGGAATTCCATGGGCGATGATTTCCGCACCGACCCATAACATGGCGGCAGTCCCGACATAACCGAGGATCGTCAGGAAAGAAGGCATGGACAGAATAATGCCGCGCCCTGTTTTGCGGATAAGCGGATGATATTTATCCTGTGCCATATGCAGCCCCACATCATCGGCTTTTACAATCAGCCCTACGAAGCCATAAACCGCCACGGTGATTCCAATCGCTACGCACAGCATCACAACGATTTGTGACAGAATATCTTTGTCGGCCACGGTTCCATAGGTAATGGCCATAATTTCGGCAGAGAGGATAAGGTCGGTTGTCACCGCGCCATCAATACGGTTTTTTTCCAACTGGGCAGGGGTCATCTCGACATATTCTTCGCCTTCGTTCTTTTGTCCGTCTTCATCATGATGGGCGAACAGCGAATGGACTTTTTCATAGCCCTCGAAACACAGATAGGCCCCGCCAAACATCAGAATAGGTTGAATGGCCCATGGCGCAAAATAGCCGAATAAAATCGTCGCTGGGCCCAGAATAATCAGCTTGTTGAACAGCGATTTTTTCGCAATATTATAAATGATATGCAATTCGCGCGACGGGCTTAATCCCACGACATATTTCGGGGTAACGGCTGCATCATCAATGACGACACCGGACACTTTGGTGCCTGTTTTGGCGACTTGTGCCGGTATGTCGTCTAAACTTGCCGCCGTCACTTTGATTAATGCCGCGACGTCATCTAAAAGCGCAAAAAGCCCGATACTCATTTTATCTCCTTGGCGGATCATGGAATTGCAATCACATCTTGATGACAGATGCTATAGATTGCTCCGGATTGCAAGGGTCAAAGATTAACG
>DMIT01000049.1 GCA_003452275.1 Rhodospirillaceae bacterium
AAAGGAGCGTGGGTCATGAGCGGGATTATAGCGTGGTCTGGTATCAAAAAGAAAGCCCTGCCTTGGCGTTTCCGTGGCAGGGCTTTGAATGGGGGGTATCCAAAATCAGGCTGATTTCTTAGCAGCTGATTTTTTAGATTTTTGTTCTTTGGCATCTTCCGCAGTAGATTGAATTTCTTCGAAAGCCGTTGTGATACGGTCATTCAGAACATCCATTGCCTCACGCGCGGATTTGCTGGCGATATCGCCCACTTCGCGGCAGTTATTCACGGTTTTTTCATAGGCTTCGCGGATCAGTCCGGCGCTGCGGGCTATTTTTTCTTCAGGTGTGCCTTCGTCCATGACTTCTTTGGCCACGGCTGATGAGTCCTGTACCATTTGTGACATGATCTCGCTTTGTCTTTGCAGGATGGCTTGCAAGCTCTGGGTCGCGATTTGCTGGGCTTCGGTGTAAGCCTGAATGGATTTGCGGCTGGATTCCATGATTTCTTTCATGCCGAAAGGAACGCTTGGGAATTGGGGAAACACAGAATTGCTGGAAGCGGGCTTAAGCCAATTTTCAAAAAATGGATTCTTTGACATTTTATTTCTCCTGAATATTGCAATGCGCAATTTTAACAATGGTTAATTTATCGGGTCTTTTTCACAAACTGTCAAGGAAATCCAACCAAAAGATATATCGGGGTAGTATTATGCGAATGATGTATAAAATATTATAAATTATGAAAACGTAAACGGTGTTTTATTAGGATTTATTTAAGAGGATTCAGGCTCAATGAAGTTAGATGGGTTTCTCCTGTCCCTCAAGGCCAACTCTTATGATCGAATATCCAACAGAAGACAGATGATGAACGTTAAAGATAAAATGGTTTATGTCATGATTGCGCTGAACGGCGCTATTTTGACGACGGCTATTTTCTTTATTTTGTATTTTTTAGTGAATGAGACAATCGCGGAAGAAAAGCAGCAAATTGTCAACCAGTCGCAAAAAATCATTACGACGGCCCTTGCCGATGTAGATTCCACATTAGTGGCGATGATGCCGCATATTTCATTGTCCAAAGCACAGGATATCGAAAAAGAGAAGATTCAGGAGTCCATTCGGAATTCTCTGTCTCTTGATAAACGGAATATTATTGTCACTAGCCTGCATTTTGTCGATAACGAGGAGGGCAACAAGAAGGTTGAAACGATCTATCAATATCAGGATGCAAAATCCAAAACCCAGCCCCAGAATATTCTCGACTATATTGATTTCAACCGCGCTTTGATCGATAGCAAGGGACGTTATGGCGGATTGATCGATGGGAAAAATTATATTTTCATACGGGTTGTTCCATCAAAGGACAGCAATGGTGAAATCCGGGGTATTTCAGGATATCTGGTGGCATATATTTCCACACGGGATTCCCAGATTTTTGCAAAATTGCGCGATATCCCGAAGGTCGAGCAGTTGGTATTGGGAGATACTGTTTCGCAGGAAATGATTTATGGCTTTAATAACAGCCTCAAGAAAAGTCCGTATGGCGCGATCGCCATTAAAAGCATGATTCCGTTGAGTTCAGGTAATTTAAGCCTCAATATTTACTACTCAAAATCCCTGCAAACCATGCTCTTGAATATTGCGCCGTGGTTGTTGTTTTTTATCGGCATCGGGGCGACTTTTGCCGCTACTCTTTTCGTTAAAAAATCCAAGGAAAACGCAGAGGCACTCATCCGTATCAATAACGAAATGGAAAAAAGGAATATTGATCTGGGCCGCGAGATTAACGAGCGCGAAAGACTGAACCATGTCCTGAGAAAAGCCGAGCGCGAAAATAAGGCTATTATTAATGCAATTTCCGAAGTTATTTTTGAAATTTCTTTGTCGGGAGAAATCTTATTCCTCAATGATTCATGGGAAAAACTGACAGGCCATAAAGTGGCGCAGAGTATCGGCCTCAATATGTTCGACCTGATCCATCCGAAAGATGAAGCGGAACAAAGAAAGGCTGTGTCTCAACTGATAAAAGGTCTTCGTCCGGGCTATCGTGTCAATACCTCGCTGCGCGAGGCTAACGGTAAATATCACTCTGTCGAGATGGCCGTGTCGATGATCCGCATGGATGAGAATCGAAATATGCGGGTCGTAGGTAGTTTTTCGGATACCGAAGAGCATGAAAAAGCCGAATGGGCGCTGGGTGAAGCCGAGCGCAAATATAAAACGATCTGGGAAAATTCAGCGAGCGGTATTTATCAGGTCACTCTGGAGGGGGCCTTGTTATCTGCCAATCCGGCGATGGCATATATCTTTGGCTATGATAATGCCGATGTGATGCTGCGCGAAGTACGCAATGTCCATAATGAATTATATGCAACCCCCAGCGAGCGTTTGAAAATTATCAAGAATATTGATCCCAATGCCATTCAGGATATCTTTGAATTCGAAGCTGTCCGCCGTGATGCTAGTAAAATATGGATTCAGGAAATTATCCGTCCGGTCTTGGATGAACATGGAACGCTCCTCTATTATGAGGGCAGCATCGAAGATATTACCAAACGCAAAGATGCCGAAATGCAATTGCAGGAAGCCAAAAAAGAATCCGATATGGCGAACCGCGCGAAATCGGAGTTTCTGGCGAATATGAGCCATGAATTGCGGACGCCGCTCAATTCGATTATCGGTTTCTCGGAAATCATTCGCAATCAGGTGTTCGGCCCGATTGAGCCGCAATCTTACTGGGAATATGCGCGGGATATCCATGAGAGCGGTAAACATCTTTTGTCGATTATCAACCAGATTCTAGACATTTCTAAAATCGATGCCGGTGAGCGTGAATTGAAAGAAAGCCGGATCGACATGAAAAAATTGATACAGGGCACGATTGATATGCAGATCCAGAAAAT
>DMIT01000064.1 GCA_003452275.1 Rhodospirillaceae bacterium
TGCCCCGTTAACTTTAAGTCTTGACCGCGCGGCATAAAAAATTCATTTTACGGCATGTCCAGACTTGCAGATACATTTTCGAATTTAAAAGCAAAAGGCCGCGCGGCCTTGGTTTCCTATGTGGTTGCTGGTGATCCCGATCCTGTCATCGGGCAGGATATTTTAAATGCCTTGCCGGACGCGGGAGTCGATATCATCGAACTGGGGATTCCCTTTACCGACCCCATGGCCGATGGCCCGACCATTCAGGCGGCTGATATCCGCGCGTTGGCGGCGGGGATGACGTTGCCCAAGACACTGGACATGGTGCGCCGTTTCCGCGAGATCAATCGCATGACCCCTATCGTGCTGATGGGTTATTATAATCCGGTTTATATCTATGGCGCGGCGCGATTTGCCAAAGACGCGGCGGAAGCAGGGGTAGACGGTGTCTTACTGGTTGACCTGCCCCCCGAAGAGGATGGCGAAATCAAAGCCGATCTGAAAGCGGCAGGTATCGATCTGATCCGCCTCATTACCCCGACATCGACGGGGGAGCGTCTGCAAAAACTGGTGCAGGATGCTTCGGGATTTTTATATTATGTCTCGATTGCCGGAGTGACGGGAACGGCTTCTATCGAAATGTCATCGGTCACTGCCAAAGTAAAAGAGATTAAAGCCGTGAGTGATTTGCCGGTGGCTGTGGGCTTTGGTATTCGCACCACAGAGGACGCCAAGGCGGTTGCGGCGATTGCCGAAGGGGTGGTGATCGGTTCGGCCTTTGTGCGTATCATTGAAAAAACTATTGAAAATCAAATAGTTAATGAAGTTTCGCGCGAAGCAAAGGTCTATGCTGACGCTTTAGCTTGAGATTTACCCCGCTTTTCCTCTATAATCCCCCCTCGTTAAAAAAGAACCCTAAAGCTAAAGAGTTTTCTCTATGAACTGGTTGAATAATTTTATCCGTCCCAAAATCCGCTCCATCGTGGGCCAGAAGGATGTGCCCGATAATTTGTGGCAGAAATGTCCGTCATGCGAAGGCATGTTGTTTCATCGTGATCTGGCCGAAAACATGAATGTCTGCACCCATTGCGGACACCATCTGAAAATTTCGGTGACCGAACGCCTGAACCTGTTGTTCGATGGCGCTTATAAAAGAATCGATATCCCTAATGTTGCGCAAGACCCTTTGAAATTCAAAGACAAGAAAAAATATGTCGATCGCCTGAAAGACGCCCAATCCAAAACCGGCGAAAAAGATGCGATCATCGTTGCCGAGGGCGAGATCGGCGGGATGCCTGCCGTTGTTGCGGCCTTTAATTTTGATTTTATGGGCGGTTCGATGGGGGCCGCGGTGGGTGAAGGCATCGTTCGCGCTGCTGAAACCGCCGTTGCCAAGAATGCGGCCCTGATCGCCATTCCGGCATCGGGTGGCGCACGGATGCAGGAAGGCATGGTGTCCTTGATCCAATTGCCGCGCAGCGTGATTGCGGTGCGCATGGTCAAAGATGCGGGCTTACCCTATATCGTTCTCCTGACCGACCCGACAACGGGCGGGGTCAGTGCATCCTTTGCCATGCTGGGGGATATCCATATGGCTGAACCAGGCTGCATGATCGGCTTTGCGGGTAAACGCGTGATTGAAGAAACCATCCGCGAACAATTGCCGGCCGGATTCCAGACTGCCGAATATCTGCGTGACCATGGCATGGTCGATATGGTCGTCGCGCGGAAAGATTTGAAAGAATCCATGGGGCGCGTCTTGAACTTGCTGATGAACCGTACAGGTACATTGAACAAGCAAGGGAATGGTGGCACTGCGTCTTCCGGTAAAGCAAATGGCGGTAAAGCGGGGTTGTTTGCAGGTAAGACAGCTTTTGCGCCCCATACAACGGTTAATCAACTGACACCTGCGAATGATCCGGTTGATGTGGCACCGGCACCTGCCAATGTTTCAAAACGTGCTGCTAAAAAATAATATGCATTCCGATCCACAGACGAGGGTTATGCCCGATCAATTTGATCCTGACCCTCGTTTGCAATCGGTTCTTGATCGTCTTACCACATACTATCCCCGCGCCATTGACCCTAATCTGGAACGTACAGATCGTTTGTTAAACGATCTGGGAAACCCGCATTTGTCGTTGCCACCGGTGCTGCATGTGGCGGGCACGAACGGCAAAGGATCAACCGTCGCCTTTATGCGCGCGGTGGCCGAGGCGGCAGGATTGTCCTGCCATGTGATGACGTCTCCGCACCTTATCCGCTTTAATGAACGCATTGTTCTGGGCGGACAGGAAATTTCAACACCTGATCTTATCCAGTTGATCGAAGAGGTTGAGGCGGCAAATAATGGTCAGGAAACCACCTCGTTTGAAATCATCACTGCCGCGGGGTTTCTGGCATTCTCGCGCCGGCCTGCTGATTTATGCGTGGTTGAAGTCGGTATGGGTGGACGCTTTGATGCGACCAATGTTATTCCATCGCCTCTGGCGACAACCATTACCGTGATATCGCGCGATCATGTCAAATTTCTGGGCAGCGATTTAAACGGGATTGCCCGCGAAAAAGCCGGAATTATCAAGGATGGAGCCCCCTGTATCGTCGGGCCGCAAATTCGCGCCGGACTGGTGGAGGGCGTCATGGATGTTTTTGAAGACATCGCCGCCGCGCATCACGCGCCGCTTTATCGTCATGGGCTGGAATGGAATTACGACATATTGCCGGATCGTTTCATTCTGCATACCGAACAGAATATCTATGAATTCCCGAAACCGAATTTGCTGGGTGACCATCAATACGGGAATGCCGCAACGGCGGCGATGACCTTGCTTGCGGTACAAGATAAATTGTCCTTGCCTTTATCGGCCTTTGAACAGGGCCTCACCCATGCCAAATGGCCGGGGAGACTGCAACGCCTGACTTCGGGCCAATGGGTTGATCTGTTGCCGCCGCATATCGAACTATGGATTGATGGCGGGCATAATGACAGCGGCGGCATGATCCTTGGTGAACAAGCCTCCAAATGGGCGTCTGAAGACGGAAAGCCGCTGCATGTGATTTTAGGGATGCTCAATACCAAAAATCCGACCGAATTTGCCAATTTCCTACTGCCCAAAACCGCTTCTGCACAGGCCATCACTATCCCGGAGCAACCGCTCAGTTTAACGGCTGATGAATTGGCTGGCGCATTGAATATTCCCGCCGCTGAATCGCTTGCCATTGCTTTGCGTCATGTCGCCGCCC
>DMIT01000186.1 GCA_003452275.1 Rhodospirillaceae bacterium
GAAACGGCAGACATTGAACGGGCAATATCATCTGAAAGTGACACAACGCGCGAAGTCTTTGTTCCGGGTGCGGGTTCCAGTTCATACAGCGTGACAACAGGCCCCGGATGAATGCTTTTGATTTCACCTTTGACGTTGTAATCATTCAATACATTCTGGAGAAGTTCCGCATTCTTGCGCAATGCAGATTCATCCAGTTTTTCTTCCTTGACCTGCGGCGGGACTTCTTGCAGGAAATCAAGCGATGGATATTCCCAATCATTCTGGTTACGCAAATTCAGTTTGACCTGTTTTGATTTTTCTTTGGCGGCAGATTTGGTTGCTGTTTTGTTCGGGTTGACAACTGCAATTCTCTCGGGAGGGGCATCGCTTTCGTCTTCCTGTTCTTCGTCTATCTCTTCGTCCTCTTCTGCGTATTCCTCTTCATCAGAATCGTTGTCTTCATATTCCTCGTCGGCATATTCTTCTTTGGGACGGCTGAAGGTGCTGGATATTCTGTCCCATATAGAGCTTGCTCCACTGATGGTTGCAGCCCCGCCGGACAGGAAGGTGACCAGCACTGCTTCACGTTCTTTTTGCTTGAGGGCGATACCGATGCCAGCCAGAACAATACCTGCTATGGCAGAGATGATGGCAATAATGATATGTGGGTAGAACCCGATGACCGACCCTATCCAGCCGGTCATGGTATTCAGGGCCAATGTTCCGCCTGCGCCCCCTAGACTGGCGTGCGTACTCCAGCTTCCGCCCGGTATCGCGCCGCCGGCGACGCCTAACAATAAAGCGGATGATAAAATGGCCAGCGAACGCATCCATAATGATCCGAAATTTTCGCGCCGCCATAATCTAAGGCCCCAGACGATAAAGCTGAAGGCAAAGACAAATGAACCGATGCCAAAAATCTGGATTAGAATATCCGATAAGGTGGCCCCTGATTGCCCCATCCAGTTCTGGAGTTTTGCCCCCGATCCTGAAGTATTTAAAGATGGATCAGTAGAGTGATAACTGGATAAGGCCAACAGTAAGAACCCGCCCAATCCCCCGATGAACAGGGCGCGGAAATCGGTCATACGGTGATCCAGATAATCATGCCATGAATCAGGCGTGTATCTTTGGAGAATAGATTGCTTTTTAATGCGAATTTGTGCTTGGCGTGCCATGGAATCAAAAGAGAGGGGTAAAGAGTGAATTTTATGAATAACATAGTATCTATGCACTTTGATTCTCGCAAGATTTTGCTTAATATACCCTTAATATATTTTATATAATTTAGGTCATTCAATCCTAGATTATGCGATCATTTTAAGGGGACTTCATGTATGGACACATCTCATATTGCTTCTGACAATCAGCTTTTTCCTTCATCGACGCCCCCTACAGTCCCCGTTACCCGATTGAGTTACTACGGAACAGCCGGGCAGGTTTTCCGTCTTCATTTAATGAATCTGTTGATGAATATCATTACCTTAGGGATTTATTCTTTCTGGGGAAAGACCCGTATTCGTCGGTATATGACATCTCATGTCGCTGTTCTAAATGACCGGTTTGAATACACAGGTACCGGAAAAGAACTGCTATATGGTGCTCTCAAAGCAATGTTGATCTTTTTACCATTGATTATTGTTATGTCTATTCCTGTCGTCAATATTTTCGGCTTTATTGCTTTCTTTGCAATCTTGTCTGTCGCCCTCTATCTGGCGTTGCGTTACCGTTTATCACGGACAAAATGGCGAGGAATCCGCTTTCATTTGGCAGGCAGTGTCAAAGAATATTTCTTTCTATCCCTGAAACGTACCATCATTAATATCTTCACTTTGGGCATCAAAATTCCAAAATCGGATATTATGCGATGGTCTTATATTGCCAATCACATGTCTTATGGCGATCTTAAATTCTCTTATGAAGGGGATAGCCACAAATTGAAACGTATTCACCTCATCACATTATCGATTCTGATCGTGGGGTTTGGTGCCGGTTTTATTCCTCTGGTGATTGCGGGATATAACGCAGAACGTGCAAAATATAATGTCGCACCGATTGAGCAAACAGCAAATTCTTCAATACCTGCCGATCAGGAAGTGTCGCAAATCCCCAATCAGAATGAACAAACTGTTTCCAATCGCCAAGGCAATGAAAAAGCCGATAAAAAAATGGTCGGCGGAATTATCGGGATGTATCTGGGGATAGGCATCGGTTTACTGTCACGTCTTTGGTATCAGGCTGCCTTATGGCATGAAAAATTCCGCGGGTTGCGTCTGGCTAATCTTCGTTTCAAAACAGATGTGACAGGAAAGGGATTGCTGAAATTATATTTTACCAATCTTCTGATTATTATTTTCACCCTTGGTCTGGGTAAGCCGATTGCTGTGCATCGTACGCTGCGTTATTACGTCACCAATATGAGCATTGGCGGAGAATTGAAAGAACTGATCGCTCATCAAGAGAGCCTGCAACAAACATCCGGAATGGGCGATGCACTGGCGGCGGATGTCGGATTTGATATCGGCATGTAACAAAGGCCTCTCAATGAATACTCTCTCGCCACGTTATCTGGATGGAGTGACATCACAAGCGCGCGATGTCACTCTGTTGATGACTGGCTCATCATTGATCATTTCTATGAATCATATCACTCTTGATGATTGGTCATATTCAAAAATTTTTGTGAAAGAAGACTGGATCGATGCGGCAGGGGCGGTTTTAGGGTATAAAGACAATCTGGATGCTTCGTTGGTGATTTATAATCATCAGCAATTCCAGAAGATGCAAGAACGGCTATCGACCCGTCATCGGGCCAGTTTTATGATCCCGACACATTATCGCCACTTGTTCCTTCTGGCACTGGGGGCCACGGCAGCCGGATTTATTCTATTCCCGATCATCAGCAATCTTGCGGGGCTGGCAACCTATCTTGTCCCTCAAAAAGTCGAGAGAAAGCTGGGGCAGTTGGTGATTGCTCAAATGGAAACAGAATTTAAACCTTGTGATGATAAAGCCGCCATTGCCAGCCTGCAAAAAATAACGACACGACTGGAACAATTTACGGGCGAGAGCAATATGCATCCCGATATTTATCTGTTCAAGTCGCGCATTCCCAATGCGTTTAGTTTGCCCGGGCAAAAGATCGCTGTCTTAAGCGCCTTTTTAAATGAGGCCACATCCGAAAATGAAATTGCTGCGGTCATGGCACATGAAATGGGGCATATGGCTAAACGTGATTCTCTCGAGGGGTTTATTGAATCACAAGGCATCACTATTATTGCCGGAATGATTGGGGCATCCGGATCATATGGTGATATGGCGAAGTTCGCGTCATTTGTGCAGAACATGAAATATTCACGTCAGAAAGAATTCCGCGCGGATGAATATGGATCTTTATTATTGGTAAAGGCGGGGTATTCTCCTCAAGGATTATCATCTTTCCTGTCGCGTATGGATAAAAAAGATGATGAAAATGGCTGGGGAGATTCGGCGAAATATATTGAATTTTTGTCGACACATCCCGATACCAAGGAACGCATAAAGCGTATTGGGAGTTACTCCAGAAAATCAGATGTTATATTCAGGCCCTCTTTGACGCAGGCTGAATTTTTGCAACTGAAAGATGCGTGTCGATCCTAAGATTATAGAAGTGTCGAAACCAGCAAACCTGCCGCGCCAATCAAGATCAATATACTGGCCGGAATAGAGACATCGTCATGCACTTTCTTGAAATGATTCAGGGCAAATAACCATAGTGGCGTCAACACCAGAATTAATCCCGGTAACGATGGGTTGGGGGCTTTTGATAAAGCAAAAACGCCGGTCAACATCATGCCGACTGTCCACACCCCGCACCAGAAGCTTCCCCATAATAAATCCTTATCCCAGAATTTGGTAGGGCGTCCGCCCAGCGGTGTAGGAATAGTGGCAATCCATGCGGCCCCTGCACAGGCCACGAGCGAAAGGAAAGTATAAGACAGAATAATCCTATAGGTATTATGGTCGCCATCCAGAACATCCTTGGTCATGGCATCAATTACACCGAAGGCGAAGCCCACTGGCAAAATCATCAGGAAACTATCGATACTTGAATCATTATCACGCACTTTTTGAAAAGAAATACAGACCAAGGTGAAAGACACAACGGCCAGCAAGACTTGTACAGGGTTTTCCAACAGATCGGGCCGCAATTCCGGTTTCATCATCCACCAGGTCATGTAGGCAGAAAAGGCCGCCACGGGTAAAATCATTGAAGAAACGCGCCCCGTTTTGCGGGCGGCGAGATAAAAGAACATAATCATCCCCGCAGCCGTCACAATGCCATCCAGAACGGACACGACATAAAAATTGTAGGATGTCGGCCACTGCATATAAGGAAGGGCAGGGGTCATCAATAAAGCGGCAATAGTTGATCTCCATGCATTCAGCATGGGGGCATTTAATTTAAAGATACGGTTTGATTCAGCGAGGGCAGCGGCACAGAGGCTTGCACAAACTGCCCAAAAAAACCAGGTCATATCTTTTTTTCCTTTTTAAATGAGATCAGGCACTTGATTTTTGTGCGTTTGAACTGGTCAGACGAATGAAAACATCTTCCAAATCCTGATCTTTGGTCGATAAATCGGTGATCGA
>DMIT01000053.1 GCA_003452275.1 Rhodospirillaceae bacterium
ACGATCCAGTCATCAGTCGTATCGACGATTTTTTCCAGATCTTGATTGGTCAGGTTTTTATCTGGCAGATAAGAGCCAGTGGAGACGATCACGGAACGCAATGACATTGTTAGGATACCATTTCTTTTGGCTCATCTGCCTGAGACGAGATTTCAGCTTTGATGCGTTGCTCTTGCTCCATCACTTCGGCAATTTCTTTGGCAACGCGAACATTAAAATTTTTATCGGCAATTTCGGCAGCGTGTAAGATAGCATTCGAAAATCCGAACGCATCCATGCCGCCGTGACTTTTGACACACACACCATCCAGCCCCAGGAACATACCGCCATTATAACGGCGCGGGTCCATTTCGGTTTTCAATTTTTTGAGCGCGCCCATTGCCAGCAATGCGCCGAACATGGCCAGCGGAGATGCTTTTAATTTTCTTTTGAGGATGGTCGTCATCAATTTGCTGACGCCTTCGGCAGTTTTAAGCGCGACATTTCCGGTAAAGCCGTCGGTGACGACCACATCGACCGTTCCCATCGGGATATCATTGCCTTCGATAAAGCCCGCATATTTTCCGGGGAACTTGATTCGCTGGAGAATAGCCGCAGCATCGCGAATCTCTTCATGCCCCTTGGCATCTTCGGAACCGATATTGAGCAAGCCCACGGTTGGCTGGTCATGGCCGCGCACCACGCGCGCATAGACCGACCCCAGAATGGCAAATTGTACCAACATTTCGGAATTGCATTCCAGATTTGCGCCCAGATCCAGCATAACGATTTCTTTATCCACCGTCGGCAACAAACTGGCAATCGCCGGACGTTCGATCCCCGGCAAACACCGCAACCCCAGTTTCGCCATTGCCATCAACGCGCCCGTGTTGCCGCCGGAGACAACACAATGCGCTTTCTTCTCTGCCACGGAATTGATCGCCAAACGCATACTGGACTGACGCCCCGTACGCAGAGCGACACTTGGTTTTTCATGCGGGGAAACCGCAATATCGGTGTGGATGACTTCAGAAACTTTGGCAAGCTTAGGGTATTGAGCCAGAATCGGTTCGATCTTTTTCAGATCGCCGTAAATCATAAAACGCAGATTTTTCTTTTTTTGCAAGGCAAGTGCCGCACCGGGGACAACAGCCTCAGGCCCCAAATCGCCACCCATTGCATCCAATGCTATCGTCAGATGACCTGACATCGAAAAATCCTTAAGTCTTGCTTTTGCGGAAATGAAAAACGGATAATCACAGGGTGCAATATACCCTGTTTGAAAAAATAAAAAAGGCCTCGGATGGACGTATCAGAGGCCTGATTGAAAATATTATTCTTTAACTTCAATCACCTGACGGCCACGATACATGCCTGTTTTCAGGTCAACGTGGTGGCGACGGACAGGTTCACCGGTCGTTTTGTCTTCAACCCAGTTAAAGGTTTCCAAAGCGTGGTGAGAGCGGCGCATATCGCGCGCGGATTTCGATGTTTTCTTCTTAGGTACTGCCATGATAGAGAATCCTGTTAAATGTTTAAGAACGGCTTTTTATCCAAATCCACACGCTTATGCAAGGAAAATCAGCAGATTATTTTTTTTCATAATTAAATTTTTGCATTTATCACCAAACCATCATAAGCCGGAGCATATCCTTGCGGCAATTGCGCCACCATTTTCTGGTAATCATAGAACATTTTCAAATGCGTCAAATACACCATTTCCGCGCCGATTGCGGCATTCAAACGCTGCACTACCGGAAAATCGGCATGTAAAGTTCCATGGCCCTGCGCATAATCGGCACAATCCGCAACCCAGACTTTGACGCCCTTCAGGACGGACAGGGCCTTGTCATCCAGATTGCGCATATCGGTCGAATATCCGAAATCCCCGAATCGAAACCCCAGAGAAATATTCCCCTGCCCGTGGTCTTGTTCAAACGGGATAAAATCGATATCGCCGATCCGCTGTGTCTTTCCGAAATCGGATTGCCCCCATACGCGGGTTTCTATCATCACCGGATAAAAACGGGATACCTGATGAAACATATAGCCGTATCTGTCCGACAGGCTTTTATATGTGGTCGCATCCAGATAGACAGGAATATTCCGGTCCATACGCCCGCGAATAATCCGTAAATCATCGATCCCCGCCACATGGTCGCTATGGTCATGCGTGTATAAGACCGCATCGAGCGTCCTGATATGTTCACGCGTCAATTGCAACCCGAAATCAGGCCCCGTATCAACGATGATCGTCGTGGTCGCAGATTGCACCAGAATGCTGGGGCGCGTCCGCCGGTTTTTCGGATCAGCCGGATCACACTCCCCCCAATCCCCTCCAATCCGCGGCACCCCCGCAGAGTCACCACAACCAAGGAAAGTGATTTTCAGAGAATGTGTCATACCGATGATACCTTGAATAATTTATAAAAATTCTCGGTTGTGATACGCGCCATCTCTTTAGCGGATATATCCTTGATATTCGCAAGACACGCCCCTGTCAAAGGAACATAGGCCGGCGTATTCATTTGCCCGCGGTGCGGCTCAGGGGCCAGATACGGGGAATCTGTTTCTACCAGCAATCTGTCCAGCGGGACATCACGGGCGAAATCGCGCAATTCCTGTGATTTTTTAAAGGTCAGGATGCCGGAAAAGGAAATATGCAGCCCCAGTTCCAATGCTTCGTGGCCCATTTTGGTCGAGCTGGAGAAGCAATGCATGATGCCGCGCATCCCCTGCCCGTTCGTTTCCTCGCGGATCAGGCGGATGACATCATCGTCGGCATCGCGGGCATGGATAATGACCGGTTTATCCGTCGCCAGACAGGCGCGGATATGTTTCCGGAAACACTCATGCTGATCCTCGATTGCGGCATGTTTATAAAAATAATCCAGACCGCATTCCCCTATCCCGATCACTTTCAGGTCAGAGGTCGCAAGCCGAACCAGTTCCTCCAGCGTGACGGATTTTTCCTCGGGCAAACTGGCTTCATGCGGGTGGGTGCCGACCGTACACCATACATTATCCAATGGCTTCACCAGTTCCAGAAGCCCCTGAAACTCCTCCCTGATCTGGCAATTAATAGATAACATGCCATCAACCCCCTGCGCCCGACAATCCGCCAAAACGCCGTCCAAGCCGTTGTCAGGGGTAAATTTAACGTGATTGAGATGGCAATGACTGTCTATCCACATGGGCGTCCCTACATATATTCCTGTCCGACTTCTTAATTTAAGAAAGGGCAAGAAACAAGAAAAATCAAGGCCCAAACCACCTCAAGCGGACACCAAATCAACGCGAGAGTAAGTGTTTAATTTTCTTGCTTTTTTCATAATAAACAAATACCCTCTTTGAACAAAATAAAAAGGGTGTTTCAATTTAATGTCTCATAATACAAATATGATAAGCTATTTGCTGGCCGGGATTGAGCGTATTCTGGCGCGAAAAGGAGTGGACGAAGACGGACAGTCTTTTACGGGCGGGCTGTCGGATAGGCATGCGTTGCGCAAAACCCAACATGAAGCCCTGAATGCCTACCGCGACTTCCTCACGGATGACACAACTTCTGAAGAGCATAAAAAA
>DMIT01000139.1 GCA_003452275.1 Rhodospirillaceae bacterium
ATACAGCCAACCTTCCCCCCTCCTGAAATTCTCCGTTGCCGCAGGATAGTTTTTAAAACCTATTCATGATATCTTGATAAAGATTATTCTATCTTATCAAGGAGAACAACTATCATGGCAAAGTCACAAGACGCTAAAAAAGACGAAAAGAAAAAACCTCAAAAAACCGCCAAAGAGAAAAAACTGGCGAAACAAGAGAAAAAAGCCGCCAAATAGATCGGTGATAAATTTAAAACCCCGAACCATCGTTCGGGGTTTTACGATGAAAAGTGAAATCATGCCCCTTTCCTATGACATTTTAAAAAATAACAATTTCCGTTTACTGGTTTTGACGCGGATGACAGCCAATATGGCCTTACAATCTTTGGCGGTCATTGTCGGGTGGCAGATTTATAAATTGACGGGTGACCCGTTGATGCTCGGCCTGATCGGGTTAGCCGAGGCGATTCCCGCAATTATCGGTTCGCTTTTTTCCGGATATATCGTCGATATATCCACGCCGCATCATGTTTATAAAACCTGTATCGGCGGGTTGGTTTTGAACCTGTTATTCTTATTGGTTGTTGGCGGCAATTTCCTGTCCATCCCGCATACGGCCGTCATCCCGCTTTTATTTCTGGGGATTTTCGTGTCGGGGATTGCGCGCAGTTTTATGATGCCCGCTTATTTTTCAATCACTCCGCAAATCGTCGAGAAAAAAGATTATGCCGCCGCCAATGCGTGGACAAATACCGGATTCCAGATTTCGGCCATTTGCGGCCCTATCCTTGCGGGACTGGTTTACGGATTTTACGGCGAGCGTTCGGCATGGATTTTGCCCGTGTCCTTTATGACTCTGGCATTCCTGTCCATCATCAGCGTTCATAATTTACGCGAATACCAGAAGTTCGATACCAAAGAATCCGTCATTGAAAATATTATAGACGGGTGGAAATTCATCATCCAGAATCGCATGTTGCTGACCATTATGGCGCTGGATATGTTTGCGGTTTTATTTGGTGGCGCGGTAGCGATGCTGCCCGCATTTGCGGCGCAAATCCTTCATGTCGGGCCGGAAGGTCTGGGGATATTGCGCACCGCGCCCGGGATCGGCGCCATGCTGGCCGCGCTGTATTTCGCCCTGCGCCCGATGCGCACCTTTCCCCTGTCGCGCATGTTATGGGCGGTTGCCGGATTCGGGGCGTGCATGATCGGCTTCGGGCTGTCGACGTCCTTCGTCATATCCCTTGCCTTTCTGGCGTTCAGCGGTTTATTCGACACGATCAGCGTGATTATCCGCGGCACATTGAAACAACTCCTGACCCCCGATCATATGCGCGGTCGCGTGTCGGCCATCAGTTCCATGTTCATTATTTCATCGAACGAAATCGGATCGTTTGAATCCGGCGTCGCCGCCCGCGCCTTAGGATTGGTGCCATCGGTTGTCTTTGGCGGGCTGATGACTCTGGCAGTGGTGGGAACAACCTATTATCTGACGCCGGCACTGCGCAAAAACACTCTGGATGAAAATTCACAGGCGCAATAGGAACCGTCAAACACCCCACCATAGGCGCAATTCCTTGAAAGCCAGAGGTTTCAGTTTTTCAGGTTGATAGCCTGTTGATTTGATTTGTTGCAGATACAACCGTGTCAGCACATCATGCGCTTTGAAATAGCGATGAGTGGCGGTGTTTGCATTCAATAAATCTTCGGCTCTCTTACAAATTTTCTCGACAGGTTCGGGCTGGATGGACGGAATCAACACCTGTGACCGCGCGCGATAAAACGGAATGGCCCGCAATAACCCGACCAGAGCATACGCCTTGGCAAGCGCGTCGGTATTCCGGTCTTCGTTTAAAATCCCGGCTTTGATCTTCAGCAGCGGCGCATGGATGGTGCGGGCATAGGCGAAAATATCAAAACTGTCATAATCTTCGAAATCAGCCTCGCGCCCCGTAATCAGCCGGTGAACATCCTCCTGTGGAATCTTATAACGGGCCAATGCCCTTGCCACATCCTGCAACACCTGATGCGGGGCAAATTTTTCACCGGCATATATTTTCTTGATTTCGTCCTTCCACCATTGCAGGCGGATCAACCCCATATGCGGCGTTTCAATCGTATCGCGCAGGCGCGCAATTTCCACGTTCAATTCGTCAAAAGCAAGAATCGCGGCACGTTCAGCAGGATTGCCGACGAATAACGACAATAGATAACGGTCAGGGTCATTGAATTTTAAAGAATTTATATCATCACTCATGCCATCTTATACCAACTCAGCGGCCAGAGAGCAAACAATCATGACGGGTCATCGTTCCCAGAAAAGTCATATTGATTTATTCTTGATTTCAACTAATTTGAGCATGTTCCTTCAGAATATTATTTACAGGAGATTGTTATGCCATTTATTTTGCCAGAATTGCCTTATGCCAAAGATGCTTTGGGCCCCTATATGTCCGCTGAAACTTTTGAATATCATCATGACAAGCACCATAAAGCCTATGTCGATAAAGCCAACGAACTGATCGGTGACAAAAACCTTGGTAACGAGCAGATCGAGAAAGCCATGCTCGCCGCCTATCACGACAAAAATCAGGCCTTGTTCAATAACCTCGGTCAACATTATAACCATTTGCATTTCTGGAACTGGATGAAGAAAGACGGTGGCGGAACCAAGATACCGGCTGCCCTCGACGCGAAAATCAAGTCAGATCTGGGTGGATACGATAAATTCAAAGCCGATTTCGTCAATGCCGGCGTGACTCAATTCGGTTCAGGATGGGCATGGGTTGTTCTGGACGCCAACGGCAAGCTGGAAATCACCAAAACAGCGAATGGCGAAAATCCGGTTATTCAGGGCAAAACCCCTAT
>DMIT01000134.1:0-1941 GCA_003452275.1 Rhodospirillaceae bacterium
TTCGCAATCAGACGGTGGGCGGAAATTTCGCGTTGTTTCGGATCAGAGATATCAAGCGAGTCATGATAGAAGGCTGCCAACGCGCCAACCACGCCGCACATGATTGCCATAGGGTGGGCATCACGGCGGAACCCGCGGAAGAAGAACTGCAATTGTTCATGCACCATGGTGTGATAGGTGATATTTTTGCTGAATTCTTCGTATGATTTTTTATTCGGCAGATCACCGTAAAGCAAGGCATAGGCCACTTCGAGAAAATCGCTTTTTTCGGCAAGGTCTTTGATATTATATCCGCGGTGAAGCAGAATTCCCTGATCGCCATCGATATAGGTAATACGCGACTTACAACTCGCGGTGGAGGTAAAGCTCGGGTCTAATGTGAAATGGCCTGTTTCTTCGTACAACGTGCGAATGTCGATCGTAGACGGGCCGATTGTCCCATCAAAAACAGGCAATACCCATTTGTCTCCGGTCTGGTCATTGGTCAGGGTAAATGTTTTACCTGATGAAGCTTCGTTTTTTTCAGCCATGATGGAATCCTCAAAAATTGTTTGAATATATATAAACGCAGAAATGCGGCTAAGGCCAGTAAACACCATGGTGGTTAAACCAAGGTTAAGATAAAGATATAATCTTCTTGGTCTCTGTTTAAACCCCCTCTGCAAGAGAGGGTAATATGGATAAATATGGTGCTGCCAAAAATAATTTTAAAAAGAGTGGCGGGAATGCAATTGTTCTGGCGTTATGTGGATATGAGATAGCGAATCGCTGACTTGCTCGATCTTCACCCCCTCTTACCCTTTCGGGAGATAAAACATGATTTCATCGATCAATAGTTCATCAAGTTTGATGACCGCTTTAATGGCGAAGCTGTCCCAGTCACAGCAATCAAGCTCCAATTCTGCCGCAGCCAAGGCCGTCTTTTCAAAGATTGATGCCAATGGTGACGGCAAAGTGACGAGTGATGAATTGGCGGCCCTTGGCACTGGCGATAGTTCTGCTTCGGGTAAAGCCGCCGCCATTATGAGTGCCAGTGATAAAGATGGCGACAAGGCCCTGAATGAAGAAGAGTTGGCTTCGTTTTTGAATCAACTGACATCGAACGGTATTGCGGGCGGTCATCATGCGCAACTGGCTGCGGCGCGTGGCGGCGTGATGGTGGCGATTGATGAAAATGGGGATGGCGCGTTAAGCTATGCCGAATTTTCAGCAATGAAACCGGATGATATATCCGACGAGGATTCCCCAAATTTATTCAATGCCGTGGATGCGAATGGTGACGGAATTTTATCATTTGAATCCGATTCTGCGGAAGGGGCGGGCGATATGCAGGGGGGCATGAAAGGCGCGATGATGGGGCCTTCACCTCTGCCGCCATCATCCAGCGATGATGACGATGAAGATGATACAACGGTTTCAAGCCTTCTCAGCAAATTAATCGATAGTTTAACATCTTCCACGACGACAGATGGAAGCGATTCCACTGATGATGTGGCGCAAACTGACGCGGACAACGCCCAGCAGAAATTATTCAATTTCTTCGATCAGGATCAGGACGGTAAGGTCAGTGATACAGAATTAAACGATGGTATCAATGCCCTGAAAACAGCAATGGCCAGCTATATGCTATCGGTTCAGGAATCAAGGGCCGCCGCTTAAGGATTTTCAGTTTTGAAAAGGTGAGAGTAAAAAAAAGCGGGTTTCTAACCCGCTTTTTTGATCCTGTATTTTGAGAAAACTAACGCGGAGCGCGACCACCTGCAGTCGGTTGACCGACAACGGCTTTGAGCATGTTTTCATAGTTTGCCGGGAGCTCACTGGTCAGAGTATATGTTGCTGTGTATCCTGGGTGAGCGGTAGCATAGTCGGTTGATATTTTTGCTATGGCTGCTTTAAAATCATTATTGATAAAATTAGTAATTTGGCTGTGACAGGCAGCGG
>DMIT01000134.1:1967-3284 GCA_003452275.1 Rhodospirillaceae bacterium
CAAGTACATTTGTGGCGGTTTGATAGGCATTGCTGGTAGCTATGCCGCATTCCGAGAATGCAACTTTAAGTGTATAAATGTTTGTATCGGGTGCAGGGCTTGATGTAGGAGTGGTGGTTGGTGTGGCGGCTTTGCGATCCGCACGTTTGCTGGCTGTTGTAGAGATGGGTTGTTGTTTCGGGGTTCCGTCGACTGCTAATCTGATGCAAACGTCGCTGGCTCCCGCCACATTGGCTTTTGCACTTCCCATAGTCATATCCTTGTCACAGGAAGGATCGTTCCATCCGATGTTTGCCGCAGGAATAGCCGTCTTACCAGCGGAGGTAGCTGGTTTTGCTGCCGGCGCCGAGGAAAGAGGGCGCGGGGTATTATTGTCAGGATTATTTGTCGCTCCTTGCTGAGGGAGGTTTGTGGCGCAACCGGTTACTGCTGTTGCTGCTGCCAATGCCAATGCAGACGCTAAATGTTTCATGAACACACCTTTTTGTTTATTTGTTAAGAAATACTTAAGATGTTATAGCGTTTTTTGCAAATTCTGTCAAGTTTTTTGTTTTCATAACACGGTCAACAGCGAAGCCATCAATAGAAAGCGTGAAGAGGTTTGAAGCGTTGTTCTCTATAAAACAGGATCTTGCGGGGAGTTGATATCCACAGTCTTGTCGAGGACAATGTCCGTCGATGGAGCAGGGGGAGGCGTCGGGGCTTCGGATTTGGTTTCGACATATTTACCGTTAATCACGCGGTTACGGCCTTGCTCCTTCGCCATGTATAGGGCTTTATCGGCAAGTTTCATGAATTCATCAATATCAATTTTGCGACCATTCAGTGGGCCTTCGGAATAGCCTATACTGGTTGTAAATTTCAGTTTTTGAGGATTATTTTTGCCTTTTAACGGGCAGGGATTCTTTTCGACAATCTGGCGGAGCCTGTCGAGAACCTTGAAGGCAGTCAGTTCATTGGTATTGGCCAGTAGAATGGCAAATTCTTCGCCCCCCATACGGGCCACTACATCGGTTGGACGTAAGGTACGTTTTAAAATCATGGCAAAATGTTTGAGTACCAAGTCGCCAACGTCATGCCCATAGGTATCATTCACCGATTTGAATTTATCAAGGTCACAAATAGCCAGCACGAATTTTTCATTCGTCCGTTGCATAACTTTTTCATAGGCATCAAAATCTTTGGTAAAGGCGCGGCGGTTTTTAAGGCCCGTCAATGTGTCTTCGAGAGCCAGACGCATGAGGTTTTTCTGGGAAATTTCTACCTTTTTGACCAATGGACGGAAAATAAAAAAGGCTTCCAGTAAAATCGTGAAAG
>DMIT01000190.1 GCA_003452275.1 Rhodospirillaceae bacterium
TCTTCGATATCCATGCCGCCTTCGGTAGATGTCATGAAGGTCACGCGGGATGTCGCACGATCCAGAACAACGGAACAGTAATATTCTTTTTTAATGTCCACGCCGTCAGTTACATAAAGACGTTGAACCAATTTGCCTTCCGGGCCAGTTTGAATGGTGACCAATGTCTGGTTCATCATTGCTTCTGCCGCAGCTTTCACTTCGTCCTTGGTTTTGCACAAACGGACACCGCCTTTACCGGTCGGGTTATTGGTGAATTTCCCGGCACCACGTCCGCCGGCATGAATTTGTGATTTCACAACATATAAAGGGCCAGGAAGTTGGTCGACTGCGGCCACTGCCTCGGCAACGCTCATGGCTGCAATTCCCTTGGGAACAGCGACGCCGTATTTCGCCAGAAGTTCTTTGGCCTGATATTCATGGATATTCATAAAACTATCTCCAGTTAAGTGATTCGGATGGAGCGGAAACGCCCCTGACTTAACTATCACTCCTCAAGGAAAATGAAAAGGCTTCGTGCCCCGAAATGTCCTGAATCCCCCATAAAAATTTCCTGTTTAACCCCGTCAAACAGGGATAATTTTCTAGGATTGGCGAAAAAATTATGATAATATGAACCCATATCTGTAAAATTAAGCTATCATAGGGGAATGAAGGAAGAATGACATCAACCGCGCTCAAAGACTTAAAAGCCTTGGCCGCCGAAGTCACAAAACCTCGGGAACGAGGTGGAAACCCTATAAATTCGCGCCTTCCGCGCTTTTCCGCTAATGACCCTGTCCTCCTTCGATTAGAAAACGCAGAACGTAATGGCTCCCCCGATATCGACAATTCCGGTCGTGGGGCTTTACGGGTTCGTAATACGGCTCAAGAAATCAACGCTATTTACGAAACCGAGGATGACAAAAAACAGGCCGAGCGTGACCGTAATGGCGGCCTGACAAAGACAGAGGAAAACAGAGCGATCGCATGGCTCTACCACACTGACCCGATCGCTGACATCGCCATAATAACCGCTGCCGGCTATACCGCCGCCAAAGAATCCTATATCGGCCGTGATGGACAAAAATATACCGAAGTTTATGACGAACACGGCAAACTGGCCTATCTTGATAACGGCACGATGTGCGTCAGGGCCACGGGCGGCCTATCTGCCACAACCCGCGCACAGGCCAATGACGACCTGATTGATGACACCCAGAAATTCAACATCACTCATAAAGTCGATGCCGATGGAAATTCCACCGAAAGAACACCGGAAGACGCCAATTTCCAACTGGCAATGGCGCGTATGGACAATCAATATACAAAAGTGCCGCTGCAAATAAACGGTATTGACCGCATCATTGCCGATGTAACGGGGGCAACGGCCTTTTCATCTGCCGCCCCTGTCGGCATCATAACCAACATTGCGCCAGCCAAGCCATTTTCTGCGGCCTCCGCTCCGACCAATGCTTTTGCGGGAGACACCTCTCAATCCATCATGCTCGCCACACCGCAACCATGGGAAAAACAACCGGGCAAATTACCGGCACCTCTGTCCCCCACCCCAAGCCCCGAGCCATCCCTTTAATTTCATTGATAACAATGATTTAACAGTCGCCCTTTAACCATTTCTTTATTTTTAATATGTAAAGTTATTGTGTTAAGGGGGACATGAATGACCAAACCGATTCATCATCAGGATAGAGATCATCAGGCGTTACACCCCGCCTCCCCCATCGATTCACACATGGGGTACAGTGGCTTAGGCCGACATGATCCCGTTCAGCGCGCCGAACGCGACATGACCATACTTAATCCACATATCGATAATAATGGCGGAAGCCTTTATAATCTCGAGACATTTTGCATCGTTCACCGTTACGAACCCGAAGAAGATAAGCAACGCCGCGAAAACGCCGAAAGCGGTCGCGGATACGTCACCGATGCCCAGATAGCGGTTGCACAGGATTACTCTTTTTATACAAGCTATTGGGATGATGGATATGATGATGATTATGATAGCTGCTATTTTGATGGCTATTATGACGATGACTATGATTACGACTATGAATGCGATGAGGACGATATGGAATGCTCTATCCAGATGATGGAAGAGGATGAAGATTTCGATGAAGATAGTACATACCTAATGAATTCCGTCGAAATGGGAGATTGCTTGCCCGAAGAAAATGCTGACGCAGATTGGGGCTTTGATGAAACCGATCCGGAATATGAAGCAGCAGATGCGGCAGATACAGAGGAAGAATTAGAGGCCGGCACCGGGCCTTCCCCAGCCATTGAGTCAGATATTCGCCTCAGCACAGCTTTTTCTAAAGCAACGTCGCCGGAAGAAGACCTGCCGGATGTTGCGCCGGAAACCGCTCCTCGCCCGCTTCCTGCCACCAATAATGCGTCCTACCAACTTTCAGCCTAATAGAAAGGCCGTGAGTCTATTTGGCAACATGTTGATAGATTTTAACCTTTGGTTAACTTTCCTATGGTCGAATCCATGTACTTCCTGTACATTGTTGAAGTCAGAGATTCATGTTTAGAATCGTGAGCTGACAGACTATTTTTTGTAATCAATTTCTGGAACTTCTTCCAATGCGACTCAAGTCGTTTTATGCAAAGACAATGACCGAAGCAATGCAAATGGTGCGGGAAAGTCTCGGTGAGGATGCAATTATCGTTGCAACCCGCGAGGAGAATGGCGGCAAAGCCGTTCGAGTGACCGCCGCTATCGATGACAGATTTCACAGCCCGTCCAAGGTCGAAACCAGGGGCGGAGATTTGGCGTTCGAGCTTGGCCGTGGCGGCGAAGCCGCGGAACGTGACGATTGGTTACAATATGATGATGAACAGGAAGATGAATCATCTCTGACCGAAGCCATTATCGACACACTTTTAAAACACGGCGCCCCCGAAGATATTCTGGATCAGATCGTCAATTGCGCAGCCATGGCCGATCTGGATGAACCGACTATCGCGTTTGTGGCGGCCCTTGATACGCTTTATAATTTCACCCC
>DMIT01000085.1 GCA_003452275.1 Rhodospirillaceae bacterium
TTCCCCGTGGTCGGCTGTAACAGACCGGCCATCACCGATAGCAGGCTTGTCTTCCCGCTGCCGGAATCGCCCAGTAATAAAATCTTGTCCTTTGCCTTGACCGTTATATCCGGAAAGGACAAAAGGGAAGAATTGGCGCTATGCCGGACAGTCAACGATTCTGTTTTCAGGATAATCATGGCTCGATCTTTCGTTTGAATATCGCCATCTATGCATATTTTCAAGATTGTTACAATATAACATTTTAAGAAAAATATCCTTCTGCACCCTGACAGGAAGGAAAAATCCGGTTTTTGAACGCGAAGATATGAAGTCACGAAATGAGTGCAAAGCTCAATGTGCAGAATTTCTGCTGGTTTTTGGAATTTGAAAACTGTCCACTTGATCAGTATTAGAAACTTTGCAATACCATCTGACCGCACTCTGCGCGGTCAGAACATCATGAAATGATTAAATGTCTAAGTTACGAGCAAGGCCGCGGCGGACAACAGGCACCGGATAGGAATTGGCCCGGCCATTGAAGTCCCAGCCCGAATAGCCGCCGTGGCGCACACGACCAAAATTGCCGTCGCTGGACGAGGCAAGCCAGAACCACTCGGGTTCCTTTGTCGTCACCTTAGCCCAGTTATGGGCAAGCGTATCCCCTTCATCATCCGTAATACGGCGCCAGTCTTTATGACCGTGTAAAGCCTCTTTGTTAACATATGCAACAACATCATTCTGCTTATCAAATGTGGCTCTACCACCAAATATTTCAGCAGGTACAAACAGAGCTTCATCCTTATCAAGATCAACAGACAGGACAACTGTGCCATCCCGTAAACGCTGACCTACCTCAAGAACGCGCTGCGCAAAGCTCCCGCCTTGCTGATCGTTAGCAGGAAGAACTAGACCGCTTTCATTCACGGAATAAACCTGTTCACCGATGTATAATTGTCCACCTGCACCCTCGAACTCAACACGAAGGCTTTTCCCCTCTGGAACATGAACTGTTATATCGTTTGGTGATGTTTTTATTGCCATGCTTCTTCTCTTTGCCTCAAATAGATTTTGTTGCTGTTCATAATGCGGAAAACACTATACAATTATTCATAATTTGTCAAATATTTGACAAGTTGGCGCAAATAATCCTTAATTTTTGTCTCCATAACTCCCAAATATCCTGAAAAATTTGACCTCGGGAGAAGATGTTGCAGGGCGCGAAAACTGGAAATCTGCGCCTGAACCTACCGTTTGAGATCGCTGATATGCCCCAGAATAGAACGTCCGATTTCTTCGAAGCTGCGGACTTTTATATCGACATCGCGGTCATCGAAGATCGATTCGTCATGGTGATGGAAACGGTCAACCACGATGATCTTGATATCGGATCGAACCTCCCGCGCGGCATCTATGATGCGACCGGCTTCGAACGGATCGGGGATCACGATCACCAATGCCTTGGCTTTATGAATCAAAGCTTCACGCAATGTTTCTTCTGAACCCGCATCGCCCGCAATCGCATGATATCCCTGCTGGCGCAATGCTTCCACCCGCTGGCGGTTTGTCTCGATAATCACCAGTTCCGTATGTCTGGCTTCTATATTATCACAGATATAACCGCCGATCTGGCCTGCACCGACCAGAATGACCGTTCGTCTTAATTCTTTGATTTCATCATCGGTCAAATGGGCCAGATTATCTTCATCCCGCATATCAAAAAACCGCGACAGGAATTTATTATTTTCAAAGAGTGCGAAAATCAGGCGCGACCCGAGAAAGGTCACAGGGTTGAGCGAAATTGAAATTAAGGCACCGGCCATGATGATATCGCGTCCTTCGGGCGGCAGGATTTTGAGCGAGACCCCCATCGTAATCAGGATAAACGAAAATTCACCGATTTGCGCCAGACCGGCGGAGACGAGCAACCCTGTTTTGAGCGGATAGCGGCAAAGCATGACAATAAAGAAAGCCGCCGCCGATTTACCGACCATGATAATCAAGACGCAGGCCACGACCTCCATCGGGTGGGTCATCAGTACCTCAGGATTAAACAGCATCCCCACAGAGACGAAAAACAGCACCGCGAAAGCATCCTGAAACGGCAACGCCCTCTCTGCCACCTCATGACTTAAATGCGATTCCCGTATCATCATGCCGGAAAAAAAGGCCCCGAGGGCCAATGATACGCCGAAAATTTTACCGGCACCAAAGGCTACGCCCACGGCAACCGCAAACACCGCCAGCGTAAAGAGTTCACGGGAACGCGTCGCCACCACCAGATTCAATACCCATGGCAAAACGCGGTTCCCGACCACCAGCATGAAAACAACGAATAAAGAAATCTTTACAACGGCGATCACAATGGTTTCGACGAAGCCGTCGGTTGTGCCCCCTTGCCCTGCTTCTCCCAAGCCAGCAAAAGCCGGCACAAAGACCAATGCCAGAACCATCACCAGATCTTCGACGATCAGCCAGCCAATGGCAATGCGGCCATTCGATGTCTGGGTCAGGTGGTTGTCTTCCAATGCGCGCAGCAAAACAACCGTACTGGCAACGGAACAGGCCAGACCAAACATCAATCCCGATTGTAAAGGCCATCCCCAGTAATGGGTGACCGCCGCCCCCATCGCAATCGCCACGGCAATCTGCACCACTGCTCCGGGCAGGGCAATACGCCTGACCTCCATCAAATCTTTCAAAGAGAAATGGAGCCCCACTCCGAACATCAGCAACACGATACCAATTTCGGATAATTGTTCGGCCACATGCGCGTCGGCAATATATCCAGGAGTAAAAGGGCCGATAATAATACCGGCCACCAGAAAGCCGACAATAGCAGGGAGTTTGAGTTTATGTGCAATTATTCCGCAGACAAAAGCCGCGCTTAAACCAAGTGCAATCGTGGTCAACAACGGCATATCATGGGCAACCATCAAAATCCCTTTTGAAATTAAATTGTTTACCTTTTAAACTTAGGTGAAATGGTCGATTTGGCAACCAAAAACATACGCATTGTTTTCTGAAAAATAGAATGAAAATACACGGCTTATTTATACCGCCAGTTTTTTAGACGCATCCTCCGCGATCATCTTGCCGAACATATCACGGACATTGGCAATAAATTGTTGACCGCTAATCG
>DMIT01000214.1 GCA_003452275.1 Rhodospirillaceae bacterium
ACATTGAGGATGTTGAGGCCATCGACGTCTTTGGCGGGTGAAATCATTTGCACCAGACGGTCAGAATCCAGCCCCTTCGGCAAAGGAAGTTGCAGCAGAATACCATGGACATTTTCATCGGCATTCAGATCGGCAATGACCCGTTCGATATCTTCGTTGGTGGCTGTTTCGGGCAAGCGGTGTTCGATGGAACGGATGCCGGTCTTGGCACAGGCTTTGATCTTGTTGCCGACATAGACATGGCTGGCGGGGTCATCACCCACCAGAATAACCGCCAAAGCCGGTTTTACGTCCGGTTTTACGTCAAGGGCAGCAACCTGCGCGGCGATATCATCCATCAGGGCGGCAGAGATTAATTTTCCATCGATTATCTGGGCAGAATGGGTCATGACCTTCCTCTTAAGTCCCTTCACAAAAAAGTGCAAGAGAAGTTTCAAAAAAAACCTACATTTCTCGGCGAAGCCATGCTACATCTTGAACATGAATTCGGTACAATTTCCATCTTTCCTCAATTTGGGAACAGGGCCAACGGGGCGTTGGAAACTGTGGGCGTTGTTTTGTTTTTTTGCACTTGTCGCCTCTGTCGGCACGTGGATGGCCGGTCAATACCAGATAGGTCAGCTTGACTCCCTCAAAGGCAAGTACGAACAGCCGATCATGAATTACGCCAAATATTACGGCGATTCCCCGAATAATTCACTGGAACGCGATTTGCTGGAAGGCTGTAAACAGGCGCAAATCGGATCATGGTTACAGACCACCGATGCTTTGCGCTTTGACAATCCGCTGACCGGTAACCGCGTCGGTGTCCAACTGGATATTTCCAAGGCCTATATCGATTTGAACGGGCGCGAAATGTCGGAATGCGTTCATGACGAAGTCGAAGACAGACAATTTGATATCAGTTCCATGACCAATACATGGGCGGTTATTCTATTGCTCGGGTCATTCTGTCTGGGGGCATGGTCATGGATTTGCCGCCAAAGCCTTATCAAATACAATAAAGGCCGCAATATTTATGCGGAAACTTTGGCCGCCGCCGCCGAAGTCAATCAGCCGCAAGAACCTCTGACCGAACCAGTAACAACGGCAGAAAACCTGCCCGAACCACCACCGGAACAAAAATCATAAACTCTGCTTATAGGTTGAAATCTTCGGGCTGAACGGTTTCGCCGCGACGGGTGCAGCTTGGCAATGATAGTTCCACAAACATCGATGCAATATCTTCAGGCATGCGCAAACCTTCGGCATGGTAACCACCCGGGAATGCTTCGGCCAATAGTTCCGTATCAACGGCACCGGGGCGCACAATATTGATTTTGATATTGGTATGTTTGGTTTCTTCGGCCCATGTTCTGGCGAGGAACATCACAGCGGCTTTGCTGACACCATATTCGCCATAGAATGCATAAGGATCAACGCCCATGCCGGAACCAACGAAGATTGCGCGACCTGCGTCGGATGCTTTTAACAATGGCTCAAGCGTACGGATCATTTGCACGTTGGATAAGACATTGAGTGTATACACATCACGCCAGTCTTTGATCTTCGAATGGGAAACAGGTGTCAGCGTCCCGAGCTTACCAGCATTCGCGACCCAAATATCCAGACGTTTGAAACGTTCGAGAATGGTCGGCCCCAATGCCTCCAATTCATCCAGATGGGTGAGGTCGAACGGCATGATGGTTGATGTGCCACCATTTTCATTGATGCTGTCATATGTTTCTTCAAGCCCTGCTTTGGTACGTGCCAGCAAAATAACATGCGCCCCTTCGGCAGCCAGAGCCTTTGCGGCTGCCGCGCCGATCCCGCGGGATGCGCCGGTGACCAATGCCACACGACCGTCTAATCTTTTGGGCGGCTTCATTATTCTAACCTGCCTTCTTCATGGCTTGGTCAGTGAGGGCAACAGGGTAATCGCCTGTAAAACATGCATCGCAATATTGCGGCGTTTTGGCGTTGCGGCCTTCTTCACCCATGGCGCGATAAAGACCATCTTCCGAGATAAATGATAAGCTATCAACCCCGATAAATTTCGCCATCTCCTCGATGGTGTGGGTTGCGGCCAGCAATTCGGCAGAGGTCGGCGTGTCGATACCGTAGTAACAGCTATGTTTGGTCGGTGGGCAGGCAATACGCATATGGACTTCTTTGGCCCCTGCCGCGCGCATCATTTCAACGATTTTTTTGGATGTGGTGCCGCGCACGATTGAATCATCCACAAGAACAATGCGTTTGCCGTCCACAAGACCGCGATTGGCATTATGTTTGCGTTTAACGCCCAAATGGCGAATTTTTTGGGTCGGTTCGATAAAGGTACGACCGACATAGTGGTTGCGGATGATGCCCAATTCGAACGGAATGCCTGTGGCCTGCGCATAACCAATCGCCGCCGGTACACCACTGTCAGGGACAGGAACAACCAGATCGACATCGCATGGTGCTTCCTCGGCCAGCACCACGCCGATATTTTTGCGTTTATCGTAAACCGATTTGCCTTCGATAATGCTGTCGGGGCGGGCAAAATAAATATATTCGAAAATGCAGAAACTACGGTTGGCGGCAGCCAGCGGGCGATGGCTTTGGACGCCCTGTTCGGTGATGACCACCAATTCGCCCGGTTCGATATCGCGCACAAATTCGGCACCGATAATATCCAGCGCAACCGTTTCAGAGGCAAGGATATAGGAATGATCCAGTTTCCCCAGAACCAGCGGACGGAATCCGTTCGGGTCACGCACGCCCATCATTTTACCTTCGGCATGGATGATAAGGGAATAAGCCCCTTCGATTTGTTTCAAGGCATCAATGACGCGGTCGAAGACAGTCGCTTTGCGGGACAGGGCTACCAAATGGATAATGACTTCGGTATCGCCGGTGGATTGAAAAATCGACCCCTGCGCCGTCAGTTCTTTCCGCAACTTGCTGGCATTGGTTAAATCGCCGTTATGCGCAACGGTAAAACCACCGAAAGACAAATCGGCATATAAAGGTTGCACGTTGCGCAGCCCCGCCCCGCCGGTTGTAGCATAGCGATTGTGACCAACCGCGGAGTTTCCTTTCAAATTCGCAATGGTCGCGGCATCGTTGAAAATATCATCCACCAACCCCAGACCCCGATGGGCGAAATATTGCTTGCCGTCCACCGAGACAATGCCCGATGCTTCTTGTCCGCGATGCTGAAGGGCATGAAGCCCCAGCGCGACCAAGGTTGCAGCTTCTTCATGATTGAAAATTCCGAACACACCGCATTCGTCATGAAATTTGTCATCTTCATAGGAAAAGGAATTGGTCATGATCTCATTCATTATAAGATTTTCCTGCTTTCGGTTTTTTACCATCAATCAAATTTTCAAGACCTTGGCGATCTTTATCGGAATAGCCTTTTGACTCGTTTGGCGTGTCATGTGCTTTGTCGGCTGTTTCTTTGGCGTCTTTAGATAAACGCTTATCGCCCAGCACGTCGATTGCGTTTAATTTATCGCGGGTATCATGCACAATGTCAGATGATGATTTTTCCTGTGGCACGAATGAAATCAGCCACTTGGTTGTCCCTTGCACGAAAACCATCGTCTGGGAATGTTCGAACCATTCTTTTTTGCTATCTTCCGGTAAGATCAGGTGGAAAGGCAGATAAAGAACCCCCAACAGCAACAAACCGCGGGCCAGACCAAAAAAGATCCCCAGCGTCCGGTCAACCGGCCCCAGACCGATTGCCTGCGCCGCGCTGGAAATCAGATAACTGGCCAATTGGAGGATGATAAAAACAATGATAAAAATACCGGCATAGGCCGCAATTTGCGCCGCCAGTTCCATCGGGATCACATCGAACAGCTTGCCTGCGTCTTTGCCCTCCTCGATCCCGAACCATTTGGACGTCAGGGGAATGATCGAAGGGCCGAACGTCAATGCCGCAAAACCGCCACCCAAGGCACCGACAATGGTCAGGACTTCACGGATCAGACCGCGGAAAAATGAGACTCCTGCGGAAATCAGAAGAACAATAATGACGCCTATATCGACCAGAACGGAAATATCCATAAACCTATAGCCCTGCCTGTGTGATCAAAGGGAAGTGATAGGGGAAAACCACGCTGATTGCAAGATGAATGAGTCGCTTTCAAGCCACTATCTATGCTTTTCTGCCCGATCGGGAGGCGGAAAAGTTGCTTCCACGCAAAAGATTTATCAGATCATCCAGATGACCTAATTCCTTGATATCCATCCCGTCGATGGCAAGCGGTTTTTTCTTTTGTCCTGTACGGGCCATGATGCAGGCCTCGGTAAAGCCCAGTTTTGCGGCTTCTTTTAACCGTTGGTCGGGTTGGGAGACGGCGCGGATTTCGCCGGATAAGCCGACTTCGCCGAAGAAAACGGTTTCGGCGGGAACGGGTCTGCCTTGCAGGGCGGACACAAGTGCCGCCGCAACCGCCAGATCGGCAGCCGGTTCGGTAATACGGATTCCGCCCGCCATGTTCAGATAGACCTCGCTTCCCGAGAAAACCAGACCGCAGCGCGCCTCCAGAACTGCCAAGATCATCGAGAGGCGGTTTTGATCCCAGCCGATCACCGAACGGCGCGGGGCCCCATACGGGGCGGGTGCCACCAAGGCCTGTACCTCGACCAAAATCGGGCGTGTTCCTTCCATCCCCGCAAAAACCGCGCTGCCGGTTACATCGGACTGGCGTTGCGACAGGAATAAGGCAGACGGGTTGGCAACTTCGGACAAACCCAGTTCGCCCATTTCAAATACGCCGATTTCATCGGTGGCGCCGAAACGGTTTTTCACGGTACGCAAAATGCGGAACTGGTGCCCTCTGTCGCCTTCGAAATAGAGGACGGTATCGACCATATGTTCTAAAACGCGCGGCCCCGCGATTTGCCCGTCTTTGGTCACATGACCGACAAAGAAAATGGCCGTCCCTGTTTTCTTGGCGAGACGGGTCAATTCCTGCGCCGCCGTCCTGACCTGCGTCACCGTTCCCGGCGCAGATTCAACCGTATCGACATACATGGTCTGAATAGAATCGATGACCAGAACATCAATGGCGCTGGCCTCGATGGTGGCGGCAATTTCGCGGACATTGGTGGCTGACGCCAAAGCCACAGGGGCTTTATCCAGCCCCAGACGTTGCGCCCGCAACCTGACCTGATCGACCGCTTCCTCGCCCGAGATATAAACGCATTTCAATCCTTTATTCGCTAGGGCACAGACAGCCTGAAGAAGTAAGGTGGATTTTCCGATCCCCGGGTCGCCACCGAGCAAAATAGCACAGCCCGGCACAAGCCCGCCACCGGTCACGCGATCAAATTCATGCAGGCCTGTCTGGTGACGGATCAATGGTTTTTCTTCGGAAAATTCTAAAGAATGCAAATCCAGCGATTTACCTTTTTTGACACTGCCCAAGCCTTTGGGGGGGCCAGCCTCGGTGCTTTCGGCCTGCAACGAATTCCATTCGCCGCATGCTTCGCATTTGCCGGCCCATTGGGAATAGACAGAACCGCATGACTGGCAGACATAGGAAATTTTCGTTTTGACCATAGGCGAAGATTAGCAGATTAACCCTAGAGAGCAAGGGCCATCCGCATTTCGGAACAATCCGCGGGAACAGAAGGAGGTGGCGGCACATAACTACTTGGTTGTATCAGATCGATACCTATCTGTTTTAAAGTGGGCAACAAGTCATGATCCGTTTCCCTCACACCCTCCATGACAAAGAGAATATCGGGATATTTGTCTTTGATTAACCGGACTGTATCAGCAAGATTGAGAGATTCTTGCTGATTCCCATCCCTGACCAGTTCCATGACTTGATACGGGAATTTTATAATATCGACATACGGCGCAAAAACGGTCAGGCGATCTTGCTCGACCGTCTGGCGCGGGTCGAAATCATCAAGGGCCAATCTAAACCCCATATCCTTAAGAGCGATCAGAGTCTCTGGATTGAAATTTTCAGGAATACCGCCTTGTTCGGTAATTTCCAGACATATATCGCGCGGACTGAAACGGGGAAATCGAGCGATGATTTTACGCAGTTTGCAAGAGAATTCTTCTGTAAAAAATGTTTCAGCATTTAAATTCATACTGGCGGGAATACCTGTACGCAGATGCTCCCCTATCGCTTTTTGAAAAGCGGCCAAGTCAGTTTGGACCACGCAGCCTTCTTGGCGCGCCTGATCGAAAATATGACCTGCGGATCGTCCATCCGGATGACGCGCCAGCATTTCGGCATAGGGAAAAGGTTTAAATTTCCCTAAAGGGACAAAAGCTTCAAAGGCAAATCTGAGTCGTCTTGCCTGTTCTGTAAAGATAGAGACAATTCCAGCCATTTTTTGTTTCACACCCCATAAAACACTTCATGTTATAGAAATGTAACCTACTTTATTGTTTATTAGCAAGAAATAATAAAAACAAAGGTATAAAAAATAATTTTATTACTTAGGTTCGTTGTAAAGGCCATTTTACGACAAACTCATCCCCTGCCATATCCCCCGATAAGACAATCTGGCGGGTTTTAGCCGGTTTGACACCATTGCCCAGA
>DMIT01000126.1 GCA_003452275.1 Rhodospirillaceae bacterium
CACGGCGGGCCAACATGCGGTCGGGGGTGATAAAACAGGCTGTCTGTTGCGGGGTTTCCAGTGTTTCACGGATAGCCAAAGCAATCACCGCGGCCTCTTCGCGCGGGGTTGCGGTTTCGATGATGTTGAGGTCTTTTAATCCTTGGGTAAGGGAGGCATGATCTGTCACCCCGAAGCGGTCGGCAGGGCGCATGACCGAGCGGAGCAATTCGGCGCGGTGGCTGGAACGTCCTGCGGCCTCGGGCCATATGCGGACATCGGCGCGGGTTTTGTTCATACGTTCTAATAAATTCCGCATGGTGGCTTGCGGGTGGGTGTCGGTGATGTTCTCCCAACTCTCGGCCTCTAATTCCACATCCAGACCGGGCAAAATCACCATGCCTTGCGGGAGGCCTGCAATGGTTTTCAACAATTCGCCGGCGGATGGAATGGAACCGGTCGAACCTGCGGCAATGACCGGTGTTTCCGGTGGATGTTCCCGCCATAATTGCGCCAGTGATTTCAAAAGACGGTTGCGCCTGTCGGCGGGGTCGATCTGCCCGCGGTCGGCCAGTATCATCGGCCAGTAAGTGGTGATAATCTCTAAAAATTCCAGTGTTTTTTGCCAATGGGTTGCAAGGGTCGCGGGAACGATATCCTGCAACCCTTTAAAATCCAGATCTTCGGTGTGGACGGTATCAATCAGGCGGGCCAGTTCTCCGGCAAGGGACAAGGCCGCATCCAGTCCCAGACTCGGGTCTTTTTTCTGGATCAGCGGGGCGAGTAAAAATTGCCGTTCGATGGAGGATATGGCGGGGGGAATATCATATCCCGTTGCGCCATATCCCGATAAATAGAGTTCTATTTCTTCGGCATCCACATCACCAATCGGTTGCAGACGGGGCAAGAGCAGCGGCTTGCCTTTGGACAGGCCCAGAAAGGCGTCTCGCAATTCCCGTCCTGCGCGCCGTGTCGGGAGCAAGACCCGCATCCGGGTCAGGGCAAAATCATCGCCCTGATTTTCCTGACTCATTGTCAGCAACCCTTCCGCCAGACGTTTTAAAAACCCTGTGCCGGAAGGAATGGTGAATAAGCCGTGACGGATGCCGTTGGTCACCTGAAATGTCTAACCATAGAATTTTTCAACAAAGCGGTTAAGCAGTTTCACACCGAACCCGCTGGCAAACGGCACCGGACAGGTCGGGGTGGATTTGCTCATCGCCACCCCGGCAATGTCCAGATGCGCCCATTTGCGGTCTTTGTCGATAAATTCACCCAAGAATGCGGCGGCTGTGCAGGATCCGCCCATGCGGCCATTCCCGATATTCTTGATATCGGCGAAAGGTGAATCAAGTTCGCGGCGGAACCCGTCATCCAATGGCATCCGCCATAATTTCTCGCCGGTTGAACCGCTGGCGCTTTCCAACTGGGCCCACAGGTCGTTGTCATTGACGAACGCGCCGCAATGGTTGAGGCCGAGAGCCACCATAATGGCACCGGTCAGGGTTGCCAGATCAACGATCAGTTTCGGGTCATATTTTTCCTGAACATAGGTCAATGCATCCGCCAGAACCAGACGGCCTTCGGCATCGGTGTTCAGAATTTCAACCGTTTTACCGCTATAGGATGTGACGATATCGCTCGGGCGCGTGGCTTCGTCCGATATGGAATTTTCGGCCAACGCGACCACGGCCACGACCGGAACCTTACATTTGCGTTTTGCGATCATCGACATCAGGCCGACAACGGTTGCCGCGCCGCCCATATCCATTTTCATGTCGAGCATCCCTTCGAAGGGCTTGACGTTGAGGCCGCCGCTATCAAACGTGATCCCCTTGCCGACGAAAGCCAATGGTTTCTCGGCTTTTTTCGATGCGGCTTTTGTGCCCTTTGCGGCGGCGGATTTCTCGGCACCCGGCCAGCTCATGACCACCAGACGCGGCGCATGTTCGGAGGCTTGCCCGACCGCGATCAGGCAACCCATTTTCAATTTGGCCAGTTGTTTCTCGTCAAGAATCTGGACGCTCACCCCCAGCGGAGTCAGAACCGATTTGATCTTTGCGGCAAAACTTTCGGGGTAAAGGACATTGGGAGGGGTATTGACCAGATCGCGGGTCAGCGAGATGGATTGTGCCAATGCATCCACCATCTTCGAATCTTTGGCCTGTTGTTTGTCTTGGGATGTCACGATGGTGATTGTTTTAAGCTGGGCGGTTTCTTTCTCTTTTTTCACCGTTTTAAAATCATCAAAACGATAGGATGCCAGTTGAACCCCGAGCAGGATGGACGAGAGGGCCGCAGCATCGACATCATCGGCATTGAGAATCGCGGCCTTGACAGCCCCTTGCGCAGACAAGGCTCCCAGCATTTTTCCGCCGATGGTTTCCAGCAGATCGGATGTGAGTTTGTCGCGCTTGCCAAGCCCCACGATAATGACACGCAATGTATCGGATTTGGGAGGAAGGGCCAAAGACAATGTTTGTCCGGCATCGGCAGCGAATTTCGTATGGTTATCCAGATGGTGGGCGATCAACCCGCCGAATAGTTTGTCGGCAGCCGCCGCGATCTTTGAAAGTTTTTTGTCGTCATAGACGAAAATGACCGATGTATCGGCTTTGCCTGTTAATTTTTCAGAGAAATGAATGGCGGGAGACAGGATTGGCATATTTTGGCTCGCTTGGTTGGGGGCGGTTGTGGTCTATTCGGTTATCTGATAAATCTATACTGGAACCCCGCTCTGTTCAACCCATCTGTTCAAGAAAGCCTGATGGATTGCAGAAGCAATCGGGGTTGTTTTTTGAAATGAGAATTATCGACCGTTACATTTTTCGTCATACTTTGATCGCCACTGTTTTTGTGACACTGGTTCTGGCGGCGCTTGTCTTTTTGATGCAGTCTTTGAAATTCATTGACCTGGTCGTGAATTCGGGAGTTTCGGGTCTTTTCATCTGGTTGCAGACCTTTCTGTACCTGCCGGGATTTTTTGAAATCATTATGCCGATCGGGATGGTCGCCGGTGTTTTATTTATTTATAACCGCCTGACCATGGACAGCGAATTGATCGTGTTGCGGGCGTTAGGGTTCTCGCCGTTCCGGCTGGCACAACCGGCCTTGGTTTTGGCGGTCATGCTGGGGCTTTTGCTGTTTTTGACCATGGGCTGGATCGCCCCGATCAGCAAATCCGAGGCCATGAGTTTGCGTCAGGATATTCGCGCCCAAATGACCTCGCTTATCTTCCGCGAGGGCATTTTTAACGAAGCAGGCTCCAATTTGATGGTCTATATCAGAGATCGCGATAATAAAGGCCGGTTGCATGGTCTGGTCATTCATGATTCCCGTGATGACAGCAAACCCGCCTCCACCGTGATTGCGCGAAGCGGGGTGTTGGTGTCCAGTAAAGCAGGGCAACAAGTGCTGGTCTATGACGGTTCCCGTCAGGAAGTTGACCCCAAAACCGGTGTGATGCGCCGCCTTGATTTCGATCAGTACACGATTGACTTGCCGCAAGCAGAAAAAGAAAAGAAGGAACGCTGGCAGGAACCTGATGAACGCACCACCAGCGCCCTGATCTCCGGCCTTTCCGATAAAGGGGCCGAAAGCAATTCCAATCGCCGCCAGTTGCGGATTGAATTGCAAAAAAGATTCCTGTTGCCTTTTCTGGTTCCGGGGTTTGCTTTGATCGGCCTTTCGCTGTTGCTGATCGGAAACCACGACCGGCGCGGCCAGAACCGCAAGGTGTTAATGGCGGTGTCCAGTGTGGTGTTGCTCGAGATCATGTTTCTGGGAAGCTATAATCTGGCAAAGCAATCCCCTGCCGGATTCCCGTTGATGTTGTTGACCGTTTTATTGCCTTATATTGTAGCGATCATTGCATTCTACAAAGAGAATATGATCCGTCGCGCCGGGGAAGGGGGGAACGCCGCATGATGACATTCCTCAATTCGACCCTGTCACGATATTTGACCCGTATCTATGTTCTGAATTTTTTGGGATTGCTGGCAATTTTGCTGGGGGTTGTTTATTTGTTCGAAACGGTCGAACTGCTGCGCCGTGCGGGGAAGCAAGGGGATGTGCCGTTATCGCTGGTCTTTGGCATGGCTTTTTTGAAACTGCCGGATGTGGCGGCAACCATTTCTCCTTTTGCCATTCTGTTTGCGGCCCTCTATAGTTTCTGGCAATTATCCAAGCGGTCGGAACTGGTGGTTTTGCGCTGTGCCGGCATATCGGTATGGCAATTTCTGGGGCCGATTATCCTGAGTGCCATGGCGATTGGCGTCATCATGGTGACCATCATGAACCCGATCAGCGCGGCGATGTTTACGCAATATTCTGCGCTGGAACGCGTCCATTTGCGCAAAGAACAGGGCAATGTGATCGCGGTGTTCAAGCAAGGCCTGTGGCTGCGGCAGGAAACTGACAAAGGATATGCGATCTTTCATGCCGATAATATTTCTCCGGACTGGCGGTTGCGCGGGGTGACGGTGTTATCCTTTGATAAGGAAAACAGATTTCAGGAAAGAATGGATGCGCCGATGGCGATGTTGCAATCCGGAAACTGGGTGCTGCATGACGCTTTCCTGAATATTCCCGGCTATCCCGCCAAGAAATCGACCTCGGCAACTCTTCGTACCGACCTGACCCCGAAAGATATCGAGGAAAGTTTTTCCAGTCCTAAATCGATGGGATTCTGGAGTATGACCTCTTTTATCGAAACACTGGATGCCACAGGTTTTGATTCAACGCGGGTGCGCATTCATTTTCAATCCTTATTGTCCCAGCCTTTCCTATATGCTGCTATGGTTCTGCTGGCGGCGTGTGTGGCGTTGCGTCAGCAACGGCAGGGGCAGACCTTGATTTTCCTTGTGATCGGGGTGATGACAGGATTTATTGTCTTCATTATGTCCAATTTCTTGCAGGTATTGGGTGCGTCCCATCAATTGCCTGTCTTTCTGTCGGCATGGAGTCCGGCCATGATTTTTACCTTGCTCGGGACTGCCGTCCTGCTGACTCTGGAAGATGGCTAGGCCGTTTGAAGATAATAGATACATTTTTGCAACAAATCCCCTGTGACAAAAACGGCAACCCCTTGACCTTGTGTGAATTCCAATGCAATTTGAACAAAGAATTTTAATTTTTAACAGATTTGTAACCACTCCCTGATGGAATGGTGATGAAGTCTGTTTTTATCGTGGGGTTCAGAATGGGACATGGATTTAAAAAATTAATCGCTTTAAGTGCAGTCGGGCTTTTGCTGACGGCATGTGCGAGCAAAGGGGCAAATGACAGCGGTATTTCCGACCCGATCGAAGGGGTGAACCGCGGCATTTTCAAATTTAACGATGTGGTCGATACCGCGGTGCTGAAACCGGTGGCCGAAGGCTACCGCGCCGGTGTCCCTAAACCTGCGCGTGTCGGTGTTCGCAATGCTCTGCGTAACCTGAAATCACCGCAAATCGTTGCCAATGACCTGTTGCAGGGCAATGTCACTGCCGCTTGTGATGGTCTGACCCGCTTCCTTGCCAATACATTATTCGGTCTGGCGGGCACTATCGATGTGGCCGGCGCTGAAGGCGTGAAATATAAAGAGGAAGATTTCGGTCAAACTCTGGGTGTCTGGGGTGCTGGAACAGGACCTTACGTCGTTCTTCCGTTCTTTGGCCCAAGTTCAGTGCGTGATACGGCTGGTCTGGCGGTTGATATTTATAGCGATCCGGTTCGCCTGACCCTTGAAAATACTGATCATTATGTCGCCAGCTATACCCGTAGCGCGATCAGCGTAGTTGACCGCCGTGAAGAGCTTCTGGATGTTCTGGCCGATCTTAAGAAAAACTCGATTGACTATTATGCTGCCATGAAAAGTACATATGTTCAGCGCCGCATAGCCCAGATTTCCAACAATAATCAGAATGCAGACTTGCCGGACATGCCATAGGCCGTTCGGTGCGTATGTCTCGTAAATCATTTAAAAGGGGGGCTTGGCCCTCCTTTTTCCGTTGTATTTATGGACTTGTTATCGTAAGGAACTATATCGCTCATGCCTCAAAGAGGCATTTTATAGATGTGTAATAAGATATTTTTTTGAGATAGGCCGAATATGATTCTTTCAAAAACACTTCCTAAAATCGCTGCCCTGCTTGTATTGGGCAGCTTTGTTATGCCGGCTGCGCAGGCCGCCGATGCAACACCGGTTGCGGTCAAGGCCCCTGCCAATAACGAACAACTGGCTCTGAACTTTGTCAAGGATACTGCCGAAAAAGGNNAGCAGTTTCGATATGGAAGCTATTGGCCGCTTTACTCTCGGGCGCTACTGGAATGTGGCTACTCCGGCGCAGCAAACCGAATATCAGGCTTTGTTCAGAAAGATGGTCGTTAATGTCTATGCCCAGCGGTTCGGCGACTATAAAGGTCAAAAATTCGAAGTCAAATCGGCGCGCCCTGTCGGCAACGAAGATGTGCTGGTCTCCTCTTTCATCATCCCGACCGACGGCAGCGATAATATTCAGGTCGATTGGCGGGTCAGAAATCGCGGCGGTTCCTTTAAAATCGTCGATGTGCTGGTCGCGGGCGTGAGCATGAGCGTCACCCAGCGTTCCGACTTCTCCTCGGTCATCCAGCGCGGTGGCGGGAAACTGGATGTCCTGATCGACTATCTCAAACAAAAAAGCTAATTCCCCATCACACCGGCCCCAGAAATGGCGCCGGTGTTTCTCAAAAAATTTGCCGCCTGGCATGTGTTGCATGGAATGCGCGGCAATTCAGAAGATGGCTATCAGAGCATAAATTTTTTGAACCCCGAAGTTCACGAAGAAGCGCGAAGTTTTCTTTGCCTCTGTGCTTTCTCTGTGCTTTCTCTGTGGGCTCTGTGTTCTCTGTGGTGAGACTCTAAAGATTAACTACAGAGGGCACAGGTCGCGCAGAGGAAAAGACGTAGAGGTCTTTTTATAGTCAATTCAAATGAGAATTCGTCATTCTGGCGAAAGCCAGAATCTCTCTGAATCCAAGTGAGATTGCGGCNNGATTCTTATTTGAATTGACTATAAAGCTTCTTGTCGTTGCGGGGAGGCGTAACAAAAATACTTCGTGACTTCGTATCTTCGCGTGAAAAGATCGGGAGAAGAACTTGGTGCCTCCGTGTCTTGGTGGCAAATATTCTGGGGGCTAACCAGAATATGGCCTGTTAGAGCGCAAACTTTCGAACGCAAAGGCTAAAAATCTTCGTGAATCTTCGTTCTCTTTGCGTGCTTTGCGGTTCAAGAAAATGAAACATGTCCATCTTCTCCTTAAATAATACAATATGTAAATAAAACTGTGTTGTTTGTGTCACAGGGCAAGGCTCGTGAAATGAAATCTTGTTCGGAAGACTTGAAAACCAGTCAAAAAAGAGGATTATTACACCTATCTGTCTGCGTACCTATTTTGGTAAGGGCATACAAATAACTATGTGTGGTCTTCGTTCCATGTGGGGCAGGCTGCGGATTTTTTAACACTTATTGGAGGATTTTTCCATGAACAAACTTATGCTCGGCGCTGCTGCTGTTGCTTTGACACTTGCAGTATCCCCTGCTTTTGCTGCTGATGATTCCGGTGTAAAACTCGGTCTCGGCGGTTATTTCAAAGGATACGTAAACTATTCCAGCCAAGACGACGCAAAACGCGTTGACTTCCTTCGTGATACAGAAGTTCACTTCGGTGGCGAAACCACTCTCGACAACGGTCTGACAGTTGGTGCCCATATCGAAGCAACTGCTGATGGCGCTGACAACTTTGATGTTGATGAATCCTATGTTTACTTCGCTGGCTCCTGGGGTCGCGTAAACGCTGGTAAAGAAGATGGCGCTGCTTACTTGCTGCAAGTTGCTGCTCCTTCTGCTGATGACAACATTGACGGTATCCGCCAATTCATCAACCCAACTTCCTTCACTGGTGCTGATTATGCTGCTGACGCTTCCCGCGTAGGCGACAAAGTAACCTACTTGTCTCCAGTATTCTCTGGTTTCCAAGCTGGTGCTTCTTACACTCCTGATATCAGCGGTGCGACATCCGGTGGTAACCGTTCCAACACTGGTGACGAAGCTGCGACTGAAGCTGCTGTTCGTTACGAAGGTATGGTTGGTTCTGTTGGTTTGATCGCTGGTGCTGGTTACACAACCACTACTCAAGATGCTGACCAATGGAATGCTGGTGTCGATTTGGATATCGGTGCATTCGGTCTTGGTGCTGTTTACCGTGATACAAACGCTGGTAACGTAAACTCCGTATTGCTTGATGACAACAAAACATGGGCACTTGGCGCAGATTACACAACTGGTCCATTCAAATTGGGTGCTTCTTACCTGAACAGCGATACTGACGCCCTGACCGGTGTTACAGATCGTTATGCAGCTGGTGTTGTATACTCCTATGGCCCAGGCATGACCTTCCGTGGTTCTGTTAACTACACTGAAGCTGACAATGCTCCAGCTGGTTCAGACGACGATGCAACAACTGTAACAGTTGGTACACAAGTTAACTTCTAATCTTTTTTAGAAGATACGATATTCGAAAGGGCGACTAAAGTCGCCCTTTCTCTTTTCTGTTCTCTTTAAGAATTCACGACAGATAGCAGGTCACAATGTCTCATTTCTGTTTTGGTGGTTAAAATCTCTTCAGGAGGGTTTCATTATTTTATTCCTCATTCGGAATTCTTTTAACCACAAAGGCCCAAAGCGCACAAAGAATCACGAAGACATATCAAAAAACTCTGTGCTTCTTTCTCTGTGTCCCCTGTGGTGAAATTCCAGTTTCCTGATGGAGGCACAAGTTATTCTATCGCTTTTCCTCTTCCCCGTTGCGCGATGCAAAGCTATATTATTGAGGACTAACCGAAAGTGATTCTCCTGATGTCTGATAATATTCTGCTCCAGCTTTCCCCGTTGCGTAACCATGTCCCGCAGTTTGACAAGATTCGTGAAGAGGATTTCAAGCCCGCTACTCTGGCAGCGATTGCCGAGGCCCGCGCCAATATCGACGCGATTATCAACAATCCTGCGCCTGCGACCTTTGACAATACGATTGTCGCGTTGGAGACGGCATCCGAAACACTGGGCAGTGTGACCGGCATATTCTATAACCAGCTTTCCGCCGCGGGGACGGACGGGCTTCAGGCGCTGGCCGAGGAAATCGGGCCGGTACAGGCCAATTTCGGCAGTGATATCATCCTCAATGAGCAGCTGTTTGCTCGTGTCAAAGCGGTTTACGATGCGCGTGGGTCGTTAACCTTGAACACCGAACAGCAAACTTTGCTGGATGATACCTATAAGAATTTCGTGCGCGGCGGGGCGCTTTTGGACGAGGCCCGCAAAGCCGAGCTTCGCAAGATCAATGAATCCATGTCCACCCTCGGCCCCGTATTTGCCAATAATGTCAAGAAATCAGCCGAATCCTTTACGCTATGGATCGAAAACGAAGCCGACCTAGACGGTTTGCCCCCGACCTCTATCGAGGGTGCCAAACAGGAAGCAACCGAAAAAGGCCAGCCTGACAAATGGCTCTTCACCCTTGATTACCCGAGCTTTGGCCCGTTTATGACTTTTTCCGCACGCCGCGACCTGCGTGAGAAAATCTGGAAAGCCAACAGCAACAAAGCTTATGGCGATTCCTATGATAACAGTGCCAATCTGTTAAAGATTATCGAACTGCGTCATCAGCGCGCCCAGTTATTGGGATACGCAACCCATGCCGAATATGTTCTGGAACGCCGCATGGCAGAGAAACCGGCGCGGGTGATGGAGTTCCTGACCGAATTGCGCGATCTGTATAAAATCGGGGCGCTCAAAGACCTCGAGGCGCTGAAATCCTTTGCCGCCGCAGACGGCATCATTGATCTGAAGCCATGGGATGTCGGATATTATTCCGAAAAGCTGCGCCAGAACATGTATGCGTTCTCAAGCGAGGATTTCCGTCCTTACTTCCCGTTAGATAAGGTTTTAAAAGGCACCTTCGACCATTTTTCCAAACTCTTCGGATTGAAGTTTACCGCGGCCAAAGATTTGCCGGTCTGGCACGAAGACGTCACCGCCTATGATGTGACCGACGTGGCCAGCGGCGCTTTTGTCGGAACACTCTATGCCGATTTCTACCCGCGGTCGGGCAAAAAACCGGGGGCGTGGATGACCAGTTACCGCGATCAGGGATTGTTCCACGGCAAAGTCGAACGTCCGGTCACCGCCATTGTCTGTAACTTTACCAAACCTGTCGGCGATAAGCCATCATTGCTCGACCATGACGAAGTCCTGACCCTGTTCCATGAAATGGGACATGCGACCCATGGGCTGTTGGCCAATGGCACCTATCCGTCCCAGACCGGCACCAACGTGTTATGGGACTTTGTCGAACTGCCGTCACAGGTGCAGGAAAACTGGCTGTACGAGGCCGAGACATTGAACAGTTTTGCCGCTCATTACGAAAGCGGCGAAAAAATCCCCGCCGAGCTGATCGAAAAATTGCGTGCCGCAAAGAATTTCATGTCAGGATGGATGGGCTTGCGCCAGATGGGAATGTCCATCCTCGATATGCTGTGGCACACCGCCGACCCGTCCATGATGTCCGATATTATCGCCTTCGAAGACGAAGCCATGAAAGGAGCCGCCCTGTTCCCGCGCTATGGCGGGCCGCTGTCGGTATCGTTCAACCATATTTTTGCCGGCGGATATTCGGCGGGCTATTACTCCTATAAATGGGCCGAGGTTCTGGATGCGGATACGTTCGAAGCCTTTCTCGAGGCCGGATTATATGATACCGCCACCGCGCAGCGCTATCGTCGGGAAGTACTGGAACGCGGGGGATCGGAACATCCGTCCATCCTCTATCGCCGCTTCCGCGGCCGCGACGCCGACCCCAATGCGCTGCTAAGAAGAGAAGGGTTGGTCGGGGCTGCGAAATAGGCCGATCTATTAGTTCGTTCCCAGAAATTTTACAGGGGGTGTTCTGGGTTTCGTCGTCGTCGAAAAGGCCCAATTTGTCCATTAAAGCAACGCTTTACATATAAAGGAGTGGAATCTAATAGGGCGTCAATTTTTTTTGAACCACGAAGTTCACGAAGGGCACGAAGAGACACGAAGTTTTTTATCTCTGTGCTTTATCTCTGTGACCTCTGTGTTCTCTGTGGTGAGCCTCTAAAGATTAACTACAGAGGGCGCAGNNGCTTTCGCCGCAATGACGGTGTGTTAAAAATGTATGATTCTGATTTGAATTGACTATATGCTTTCTGTAGCCAATTTTTTCTTTCTCCCGTTGCGCCTCAAATAGAGGGTTTCAATTTGTCATATGCTTTAGTTTTGCATAGAGGCAGATGGGAACGAAAAGCGCCATATCTCAAGTTGTAACTTAATTATTTTCATATTTTTTCTTGCATAAAAAACTCTTTCATCCTATAACAAGTTCGGATAAACATAAGTTCATCATTCAAATTGGAAGAACAATGATTACAACGGCACAGATACGCGGAGCGCGCGGAATCCTGAACTGGTCACAAGGCGACTTGTCCGACCGGACAGACATTTCCGCAACCTCAATCGGCAGCATCGAAAACGGCCTGACCCAGCCGAGAGAATCGACTCTGATCGTGATTCAAAAATCTTTCGAAGATGCAGGCATAGAGTTTCTACCAAACGATGGCATCCGGAAAAAAAGTGGCGAAATTAGAATTTTTCAAGGACGTACCGGATTCTGGAATTTTTATGAAGATATTTATAGGACACTTCTAGATACACCTGGTGAAGTTGTTGTCAGCAATGTTGATGAAAGAAAATTTGAGAAGTGGTTAGGGATTGAAAACCTTGAGACACATGTTACGCGAATAAAAAAGCTAAGTGGTGTTTCTTATAAAATTCTTTTAAGAGAAGGCGATGATCATTTTCTGGCAACGCCGGATTTTGGTGAATATAAATGGATGCCAATGGCTTTCTTCTCTTCTGTTCCCTTCTACGTGTATGGGCAAAAGTTAGCGATATTACTTTTTGAAGCAGAGCCGATTGTTATTGTATTGGATTATCCATCTGTAGCGGAAGCTTATAGATCTCAGTTCCAGGCGTTCTGGGAGATTTCTAAAAGCGCAGTCAATGGTTCGGCAACAAAGAAGCAAAAGTAAAACAATAGTAATTAAGGCATAATTTTATGGCTGTAGTTTTAGGTACATTTAATGAGAGTGCAGATGGCGGCGAAAGCCGTCATGTTGTCGCTGTCGATGCGCCCAGAAAACAAGGTTTATATGACGAAAAATTCCGTAAAGCTTTTATCCATATGATAAAAACCCCTGAAGATAAAGGGTTGATCTCCACGCATTTATTTTATGATATTCCAAGGGAAAAAGGCACCACTTTCTCTCAACTTTCTTACGATGCAAGAGCAATTCTTTCAGGTGGTCATGCTTGGGAGCGTCGTGTTGAAGAGGCAGTTCAAAATAAAACTGAACAAGGTTATTGGAGCAAGGATCAATCGGTTGCTCAATATGCATTGAATAATGGTTTGTTGAATCAGTTGCCAAGAGGTTTCTTGAGATTTATTAGCTATGGTGGCGGTGATATTAACGCCTTTAGTGGGAATGAAATGCAAATCATGAGTGCAGCATTCGATATACGTCAAGATGATATTGTTGAATTTTGTGCTGTTGATATTTTGGAGCGCTTTGCATTTAATTGTGCCATTGCTGCCCGTAATCAGTATGGCATCAGAACCCAAGGGGTATTAGGCGACTTTATCTATAATGGTCATCTGGCTATACCAGAGACAAAAGGTACCCCAGTCATTATGATTTTCGGTGGCCCATTTGAAAACACACCATATATTAAGAATGGTCGTAGCCCTGAAGATACAACGGCACTTGCTTGGGCTAAAATGAATCTTCAACATGGCTTGGGTTCTGTTGTTATTAAGACGTTCGATACAAATCAAACTCCTGATTTAGTTAACGGTGCATATGCCCCACGTAAATCGTTCGAAGCATTTTTGTTAAGTGCATTTGCGCGAGCTGTGCAGCAAGGTGTGATAGAAGATAGTCAGTACGATGTTTTTAGAAACTGGAAGATCACTTCGACTTTTAATGATGAGTTAAAGTCTGTTGAACTCGCAGCAAAATGTAAAGAAGATCATGAAGTTATGATTGGCGGGACACTCTATTCTTTTAAAGAGCGAGATTCTCGAGTAATTACTCTGTCTCATAAATGGAGTAAAGAGAAGCAAATTCAAATTGCAAATGATGCTGGATTTGACGCTTGTATTTATGAAGAACCACACAACCAAAATATGTTGATGGTTGCAACGGCGACAAAAAAGCCAAAACAATATCTATTAGATATGCTGAACTTCCAACCTTCCTAAGAATTATTATCTAAAACAACTCCAAAATCATACATCTCGCTGCGCCGCCGCCGTAGGTTTGGATGGTGGGGAGGTCGGCGTGGATTATTTCTGAGACATATTTGAGGAAGGTTGCTTTTTGCTCGTCTGTATAGGCGCGGTAGGCGGAGCCGGACATCAATAGTTTTTTGCTGCCGTCGCGGGCGGTGAGTTCCAGAGAGTTGCCGCAGAATTCGCGCAGTTGCGCCATCGAAATTTCTACGATCTCGCGGCCTGATTCGGCGATTTTTGCCCGCACGCGTTCGCGGTCTTCGGGCAGGATACATTCCAGACAGACACCTACATAATCCGTCCCGATAAACATCATCACATCGGTATGATAAACCGGCTTGCCGACATGGTTGCGCGTATTGAACGGCACATATTCATATCCCATTTTCGCGCACCATTTTTGGGCGAGCGTGGTATCTGATCGCAAAGACAGAGCAGAGTAAGCCACGCGATGGACACGATCCATCCACAACGCCGATGTGCTTTCGAGGGCGATGTCCTGTTGTTCGGCGTCCGAGAAATCGGCAATGATTTTATATTGGCGTTCCAGAATGTCTTTCATCTGCGGACGGCGTTCGATGCGGCGATTTTCATTGAGCATCGGGTAATAGACAAGTCCGCGCGTTCCGTCATCCATGACATGGGTCGAGGCCCAGTTGGGAAAAATATCATCCGGCGAATCGCTATGCCCCAAGACCGTCGTCACCGTCACGCCGGCGGCTACAATTTTATCGCGAATAGCCAGAAATTCGGCATGGGCGGCGCGCTGGACAGCGCCCACATCGACCGGGTCGGGAGATTGATAGGTATTGGTCGCCATGGTCTGGACATTACAGTGAAAATTGACCGGTTCCGTCATCCAGATATGGTCGGCAGATTGAGAAATAAGCGGTCTTTTAAACTGATTCATCTATTTTCCCCTGTTTTTTCAATAAGATAGAATGCCCTATCCCAAAGCATATAATCTTTATCTTAAAACTTCGACAAAAAAAGGCAAAGACAAACCATAAAATCGCCATAATCTTATGTAAATATATAAGAATAAGGGGGGCGAGTTCAGCAAAGAAAAGGAAGGGCTCGAACCATCTTACACCTCAAAACACACCATAGACTAACCATAGCTTGAAGCCCGATATCTGTTTCCTCCAGATATCGGGTTTTTCAATGCCCGCTTATTGGGTCAAAAGCTGGAGTTGGGTGGTGGTCGTCGCAAGGGGGAAATATTTGAGTGTCGAGACATGACCATTCAGCCAATAAATACCATTGTCAATATTTCCAATCCATAAGCGCGTCATGCCGGCTGGAACTCTTCCCGCACCTGTTAAAGCCGCTGATCCGTTGGCCGTCGCCGCAGAGAGTGTGGAAGAGTATATGAGCGCAGCTTTATTGATGGTATTGCGGGGGGGATACTAAAGGGCTAAGGGGCGTGTCTACACCTGATGCTGAGAAGAAACAATATTGTTGACCGGCGCGACAATCAGCGCGGTTATTACCGGTTCCATCGTTTAAGGCAAAAATTCCATCAACAGTGTTTGTACCAAAATGGTCAAAGGTCGAAGCAATCGTTCCTTGTGATGATCCTGTCCATGATCCGGCAGGAATATAAAAATTCTCTGCGTCCCTTGTTGCCGGCAACCCTGTGGTGGGAATATAGGATGTCGGGAAGGCTCCTTGTTCAACTTGCATGCCCCAAGCATACATGCCAGCAGGATAACTTACTTCAGCCCTAAATCCCGGGTTAGATCCATCAGTTATGCCTGACAGGGAAAAACGTTGCCAATTGGTGGTGACTGTGAAGGATGAAGAAGATTTTATATCATCGGTACCACGATTCTTGACAGTGAGAATGGCTGTTCCTGTGCCACTTGCCATTTTGAGCCAGACCGACATACTATATGTGCCGTTTCCAGCAGCACTGGACTCGAAAAAGAAACGACTATTCAGAGAAGCAAAAGAAGCCGTGTTGCTTCCATCAGGGGCCGTTCCTGCATTCTGGACAAATCTTTCCGTGACATCTCCGCTATAGAAATAACCCGTACTGGTAGAAGTGCTGATTTTATTGGAATGGATAGTGTAATTCCGTCGACTTTCCTCGATCAAGATGCCTTTGGCAATATGGGTGACAGGATCGTAATCAAAACGTGGCGTGTTGGCAGATGCGGTTTGCAGGGTGCCTGTGGAATCAAAATAGGTTGCAATAGAGTTGCGGGAGAATGTACCGCCTGATGCGGTGAGGAAAGAAGAGAGATCGTTATAGACGTTGCCGTTTAATGTGTATCGTCCTGATGTCCCGTTGGTAAAATCCATGCCGAGGGAGGGGTAATTGATTTTGATGCCTGATGTATTGGGTGGGGTGAAAGTCAGCGTGGCATCATTGCCGGCGGTGTCTTTGATGGTTCCACCGTTGAGGTCAATCGGGGATGAAACGGCGACACCATCCAGATCGACATCACCGATGGTCGGGGAGAGAGTAAAGGTCAGGGCATTGGTTCCTGTGCCGGATGTATAGGTGGCATAACGGGTATTTCCGCCGACATCGACGGCAATGCGTGGGGTTCCGGTGACTGTCACATTTTCAGACAGATTGATGGTGAAGGGGATATTGATGGCTGCAAATGCCACCCCCGACGTCATTGCGAGGAGCGAAAGCGACGTGGCAATCCAGAATGT
>DMIT01000023.1 GCA_003452275.1 Rhodospirillaceae bacterium
GAAAAATCGAACGTCGTTTTCTGGACAGGCACCGAGATTTTCGGCGTTACAAAAAACGATTCCGGTTTCAGTATCAAGACCTCTCAAAATATGATCGTCACTTGCTCTGCGCTCGTCATCGCGACTGGCGGTCTGTCCATTCCCAAAATCGGCGCGACATCGTTCGGTTATAAAATCGCCGAACAATTCGGGCATCACATTATCCCGACGCGTGCGGGACTGGTGCCGTTGACCTTTACCGACGACACATCAAAGCTCTGCGCGGAACTGACAGGCCTATCCGTTGACCCGTCAGTTGTATCCACTGGCAAAACAAAATTTGATGAAGCGTTATTATTTACTCATCGCGGTTTAAGCGGCCCTGTGATCTTGCAGATTTCATCTTACTGGTCAGAGACAAAGCCTATCCATGTCAATCTTGTTCCACATCTCAAAGCCTTCGACTGGCTCAAAGAAAAACGCAAGTCAGACCCAAAGAAAATGTTGCGGACGGTGATGGAAGAATTATTGCCAAACCGCCTGGCAGACGCACTTGCCGCAGTATCAGGACATGATGGGCAAATGGGAAACCTCAATGACAAGAAATTGACGGATGTTGCCAATATCCTGAATAACTGGACACTTATTCCCGCCGGAACCGAAGGTTATCGCACTGCCGAGGTCACATTGGGCGGCGTCGACACCAAAGATATTTCATCCCAGAATTTTGAATCCAGAATGACCCCGGGCTTGCATTTTATCGGCGAGGTTTTAGATGTAACGGGCCATCTCGGCGGCTTTAATTTCCAATGGGCGTGGGCGTCCGGTTTCTGTTGCGGCGAAAGTCTCTCGTAACTAAAAACCTTTCGGCAACCTTGCATCCCGATGCACGTTACAGCATTGAATAATACCAAAAGCGGCCATGACGGATAAAAGGGCCGTTCCACCATATGACATCATTGGCAGCGGAATGCCTACCACCGGCAATAATCCCATGACCATACCGATATTCACCAATACATAGACCGAGAAATTAACCGTCAAACCAAAGGCGACCAACCGCGCAAACTGGCTGCGGCACCTGAAAGAAATCCAGTATCCGTAAAGAATAATCATACCGAGAATAGCCATGAGGAATAACCCACCGAACAACCCCCATTCCTCGGCCCATAATGTAAAGATAAAGTCAGTGTGTTTTTCGGGCAGAAAATTAAGGTGGGACTGGGTGCCCTCCAGAAACCCTTTACCTGTAATTCCACCAGAGCCCAAGGCGATTTTCGATTGGGTGATGTGAAACCCCGCGCCCAGCGGGTCGGATTCGGGGTTCATAAAAATCAACACGCGTTTCTGCTGATATTCATGCAGGAATTGCCACGCAATCGGCACCGCCGCAATCGCGGCCCCTATTCCGGCAATAAACAGCCACATTGACACACCGCCGACGAATAGCATGGCAACACCGCCGAAAACAATGGACAGGCCGGTACCCAGATCAGGCTGCATAACCACCAGCGCGACAGGGATCAACACCATAAGCACAGGAATGATTAAATTTTTAAACTGCTTGGCTTCGCTGACTTCCTTGCTGTGATAAAATCGGGCGAGGCAGAGGATGGTCGAAATTTTGGCCAGTTCCGATGGCTGGATTTTTATGACACCCAGATCGAGCCAGCGTTGCGCCCCCATGCCGATATGCCCGAAAATATCAACCAGCAGCAATAACAGGATGACAATAATATGAAACGGATAGGCAATGCGGAATATCCATTTAATATCCAAGATCGCGATCACAACCAACAGCCCGATGGCGAAGATAAAACGGATAATTTGCGGGGAAGCCCATGGCTCGATACTGCCGCCCGCCGCCGAATATAGCGACAAAAATCCGATGGTGGCATAGACACATAGCAAAAACACCTGCCCCCATGCAATCTGGCGGATTTTACCGAGGATACTCATATCCTCTGAAAACAAACTGGAACGGAAAATGGCCATTATGTTTTTTCCATTTCTTTGACAGCGGGGTTACGTTTCTGAACTTCCAGCAATAAGTCACGGGCAATCGGCGCGGCAGCCCCCGACCCGCTGCCGCCATGTTCGACAATCACCGCGCATACGTAACGCGGATTATCGACAGGCGCATAACCGATGAATAATCCGTGATGGCGTAAATGCCACGGTAAATCTTCCTGACGGCGTACTCCCGATGCCCGCTCGGCCTTCGTGATACGCTTGACCTGCGATGTTCCGGTTTTACCGCCCATCTGCATTCCGGGTTCCTTGATCTGGGCGGCGGCGGCTGTCCCCCCCGGTTGCATCACCTGTTCCATACCGCGACAGACCAATTCAAGATGTCTGGGGTTAATTCCCATGTCGCGGGCTTCGTCCTGAAATATTTTTTTGTTGCCGGCATATCCGGCCAGCCACGGTTTCACCGACTTGCCACCATTGACGATGCGCGCGGTCATGGTTGCCAGTTGCAACGGGGACGCCAGCATATATCCCTGACCGATGGACGCATTGATCGTCTCCCCCGGATGCCATGTTTTATCACCGCGCTGTTTGCGTTTCCATGCAATGTCGGGGACTTCGCCCGCTTTGGTTTCGGGAAGATCGAAATTCAAACTATCCCCCAACCCCAGACGCCGCGCCATCGCCGCGATACGGTCAATCCCGACCGCATTCGACATTTTGTAAAAGTAAACGTCGCAGGAATGGGCCAGCGCACCAACCACATTCACAGTGCCATGCCCGCCTGCCTTCCAGCAATGGAAACGGTTATTGCCGAAATCATAATGGCCGGGACAGAATGCGGTTGTATGCTCGTCGATAACTCCGGCCTCTAACCCTGCCAACGCCGTACAAACTTTGAATGTTGATCCCGGCGGATACAGCCCGCCTGCCACTTTGTTATTCAGGGGGTGTGCAGGATCATCGCGCAATTGCTCCCAATCCATGGCCGAAATCCCGCCGGAAAATATATTGGGGTCAAAACTCGGATGATTGGCCAACGCATAAACCGCGCCCGTGACAGCATCCATCACGATGGCTGCCGCGCTGCGTTCGGTTGTCAGGCGTTGCTGTGCAAAACGCTGGAACTCTGCGTCAATTGATAGAACAAGGCGTTCCCCCTGAATGCTCGCGGTGCGGTTCAATTCCTGAACGGCACGACCATGAACATTGACCTCGACCTCGGCCTTACCGGGCAAGCCCTGCAACACGGTTTCATATTTTTTCTCTAAAGCGCTTTTGCCGACTAAAAATCCGGGCATGGCCAATAACGGCGCACTACTGACCATATCCGCTTCACTGACCCGCCCGACATAACCGATGATGTGCCCAGTGGCTTCTTTATAAGGGTAACTGCGCAAATCACCCGCTTGAATAGATACGCCCGGCAATTTCGGAAGATTGAGTTCCACCAGTGAAACTTCGTCCCAGTTCAGCTTGTTGCGCACTTCCACAGGGACATAGGCAGGTTTCTGCTTGGCTTGTCGTAGTGCTTTTTTAATGCTGCCATCATCCACTGAAATATATTTTTTCAAATCGGTCAGCGTTTTTTCCAAACTCTCAACCTGCTCCGGCGTGACCAGAACCTGAAAATTCTGAAGATTGGTGGCTAACGGCACACCAAACCGGTCAACAATCTGACCGCGCGACGGAGGTAAAATTTTGATGCTGATACGATTATTTTCGGCAAGGGTTTTATATTTTTCTCCTTCAACCACCTGCAACCATGCTAAACGCGCCCCGAGTACGGTTAAGGCACACCCCTGCAACGCGCCAATGATAAAAGCGCGGCGTGTGAAGGAGTCAATTTTTTCCTGATCGCGTTCCATATGGTCTTATATCAGTCGGAGAGCAGGCGATTCAAGAGGATCATTGGCGGTAAAATCAACGGATACAACAAATAGGAAATAACGAGGTTAAATGCGAGAGGTTTCAAAGGAAGAACAGACAAAGCGTCCAATGTATAAACTGTGTACTGTAACCCCATCACCAATGTAACTGCGACGCAAAACCCCGCCCAGATCACAGACCATGACTGCCCCAGCAGAAAACGGCGTTGCCCGCGTACGATCATGGCAACCACCATAAAGCAGAAAGCATTCAACCCGACCAGTCCACCTGACAATAAATCCAGCAAAAGCCCCGTCGCGAATATCACAGGGTACGGCAACAAAGTCGGTCTATAAACCGTCCAAAAATAAATACCGATCAAAAGAAACGAAAGCTTTCCCCCGTCAGACCCCAGCAACGGAAATTTGACAAGGTTCAAAAGGATCAGAATAAACAGAATGATATATAAGCCGAACAGCTTCAGTGTGTGTAATCCGAAGAAATGGTGGCGGGACATTTTACTCGGGCCCGGCTGTCAAAGTTTTGATGCTGTGACGGACATTGGGGTCTTGGGGTTTTTCGACAATCTGAACATATCCGGCACCGTACGGGTCAGAATACATCATAACCATAGGTACCCCGTTTTTAATTTCAGAGACTTCCCCAATCGGCAAACCGTTCGGGAACATGCCGCCACTGCCCGATGTGATGATACGTGATCCCTTTTCAACCATAACATCCGGAGGCAAATGGATCAAAACCAATAGATCGTCATTGGTTCCAGACAGCACCGCACGTTGGTTCGCACCTTCGACCACTACCGGTACGTGGGAGTTAATGTCATTGAGCAACAAAACGCGCGAGGCACGTTGACCGACCTCGATAATGCGCCCGATCATTCCCTGACTGCCTAGGACAGCCTGCCCCTCTTCCACCGCATTGTCTGTTCCCGCTTCGATCAAAACGGTTTTAACAAAACTGCTGCCGGAATCGGCAATGACGCGCGTCGTGATATAACTTTGATCCGGTTCGGGAATGACATTGAGGAGGTCTTTTAAGGACTGGTTTTCAGAGCGCAGCAACATTGCCGTCTGATACCATTCATGCAGTTGTTTATTCTCGGCCTTCAACCGCGCATTTTCTGCCCTGATTTTAGTCAGTCCAGATGCATCGCTGATCGTTTCGGTCATCACCCGGAATGGTGCGCCGACGAATTCGATGGCGGGAGACAAAGCATCGATGGCCGCCATACGAGGCCCGCCCCACAAAGTCGGACTAATCAACGATGATAATAACAAAACCACGGCAATTCCCGTCAATGCCAATGGCGAATAGCGACTGAGGCGCATAGCCATGGTGGCTGCGCGCATTGCCTGTCTTCTTTTGTCCTGACGGTTATATTGTGCCATTCATTAACCTAATCCCGAGCATCATGAGCATCCGAGCCATGAGAGTTAAACCTTGCCACGATCAAAAGATTTTTTCAAATAGGATTTTCAAAAAAATGCATGTTATCTCAATACACTAGAAACCTTACTTCATATACAGCTTACCCTTTAGCTTTTAATATGAATATTCGATAATTCACGGGCGATCTGTTCAAATGCGTTCAACAAATTGGTCTGTGACGGCGCGTCATAATATTTATCAGTACTGCTGGCGCAGTTTCTAAAATATCCCTTGGTGGTGGTGTCGATGCTGGACGTAAAAGTTATGGTATAAATGGTAATACCATCATTTTTCATATTTTGACAAGTTGTCGCCAGTTTGGTGTCAAGATTACGATCAGTTAACTTTAAAGTCGACCATTCGCCATAGGCACTATAAGCACCACCGATATTATTATCTCCGTCGGTCATCAGAATAGCGACTTTTTTGACGGTCACGTCGTTCCATGCCGCCCCTTCCCTGAACGGGGCCTCGGGTGACAAGACGCGGTACCCCCACACCATACCGATATTGCTCAATGTATTTCCCGATGCGGCAAGGCTGGTGATTTTGGCTTTGATCGTTCCATAGACGCTGGTCAACGGCAGGACATAAGATTTGTTACATCCATTATTGATGCCACCGTTGGAATTATTATACATGTTCCATTTCCAGCCTGATCCCTCATTCTGGGTATCTTGTGGCGAACTGCGTTCCAGAACGCACCCCCACCATTGGGTTGAACTGGACTGGTTAAAGCTTTTGTTAGAGGGATTGTTCACAAAGGCAGTGTCATAAGTGGACCCGCTAGGGTTTTTTCCCAGACCATATGGCCCGACATTGACAGTATTGGCGAACGGTACAATGCCAATCTTCACCAGACTTGAACAGGCGGAATTCGAACATAAGACATTCAGGAAATTCGTCGCCGCAGTTTTTAAGGCTCCGATATTGTTGTTGGTACTCATTGACCCTGTGACGTCCAGAACCATTGCGACTTCCAGCCCTAAAATCTCGCGGGTGACAGTTGTTTTGGCGGATACCACCATTTCATCAACCCCCAGAAATTTTGCAAAGCTGGTGTCATATCGTGATTTGGCACTCACGGTAATGTCATCACCCGATACCGATACTTTAAGATCAAAGGTCGCACCGATTTTATCCAGCGGATAATTTTTATAAAAAAATTGCTCGACTTTTGACTGGATCGCCGCCGTTGATGATCCACCTGCAGAGGCCGCCGCTGCCAAAGCCGCAGAGTCAATGGCATTAGAAAGTCTCTGCTTCACCATATGCGCCATCGACAAATCCACAGCAAATCCTGCGGCTCCGACAACAACCGGCATGGCAATGGCAAAGGCCACCGACAATGCGCCTATCGTTTGCCGCAGATAATCATGGATATGTCTGGTCATTTGAGATTTGTTTTCCATCGTTGCTAATTCCAGGTTACCGTTGCACTGCGCCTGCCTCTTGCAAACGCGACCTCCGTAAAATCAAATTCGCCCGTAAAAAAATGCGCGAACTGCGGAACATATTTATAAACGACCGTCACGATAATCATTCCCTCGCCGCCATTCGACATTCCTTTGACACTATTCACCGCATTCTGATTGGGCGGCATATTTTGCGTTTCTCTCCACAAAATCTGTGGATTTTTATTGCTATCAAATTGAATACTGACAATATCGACACCGTACACATTCGCCCCATACGGTTCGAACGCCAATTTCGATCCCTCTATAATATCCGCCAGATTGGCCGTATTCATCGTCTTGTTACGTGATACCAGATCAGCGGCGACCTGAGACGCGGTGATGGTCTTTTGTGACAAGATAATCCCATTTCCCAAATCGAATACGCCCAATAATAACGTCAGCATCGGCGGAAATAGCATAACTGCCTCGACCATGGCCACGCCATCTTCATCCTCGATCCAGCCACGGATCATCTGCGTGATATAAAAAAAATCAATATAGATCATAATTCATCCACGACCTGACGCACGTCATAAGGTTCGGTTTCCAACACCACCGTTGTAATCATCAATTTGCTGTTATGGGGACTATCTGCAAATGCCGCCCCCAGTAACGGAGTCAATAACGGATAACGATAAGCCGCGCGGATCAAGACGACATCATCCACTGACCCTGGATCAAATCCTGCTGATTGCAAATTGCCATCTTCATCAAAACTGGCAGGATAACTGGCAAAATCAGAAAACCCGTCCATGGTGATGACTTCATATTGAATGGCATTGCATGGTATGAATCCCTTCACCTTGCCGCATAATACATCTTCAAACATCTGGCGGGGATCACCATTTGTTTGCTGCACCTGCCCTGTCCGGATCAGGCGAGCCGCATCATTTGTGGCGGCATCCAATGTACTCATCGCGGCGAACATAATCGACAGTTCAATGATCCCCACGAGAAGATAGAAAAAGGGGAAAGCCACCAGAGCGAATTCAACCGCCGTTGCTGCATCCTCCCCCTTCCACCATCTCCTTACGAAACGACCCATTTCAACTCGCCGACTTTTTTATAGGGAGCCCACAAAAGAATACGCCCCCTTATCTTTTATGATACGGACGTGAAAAGAACAGTTTCTTAAAAATGTGTAAAATTTAAGATAGTTTGGAGGGATAGAACGCGACGGTTAAGCCGCTTTCTCCTCCACCAAACGCGGGAAGACACCTTGCGGTTGATCAATCACCGTTCCGACCTTTAAGGCATGCGCCGAAGAGATAAAGGAAAAATCGCGCTCTTTTGCTCCGATTTTCAATTGATCGAGCATTTTGGCAGCACTGTCCGGCATCACTGGCTGAATCATCAGCGCAAGGCAGCGAATGGTCTCGCACAACACATATAAAACAGTGTTCATGCGCACAGTGTCCGTTTTCTTCAATGCCCATGGTGCCTCGACATCAATATAAACGTTTGCGGCATTCACAACATCCCAGATGGCTTCGAGTGCTTTGTTGAATTTTTGCAGATCGAGTTCGACACGCACCATCTGCAACATCTCAGCTTGAGCTTTTTGCAAAAGTGCTTTGTCATTTTCGGTGAAAGCCGACGGTGACGGAATCGCTGCTTCACAATTTTTATAGATGAATGACAATGTCCGTTGAGCCAGATTCCCTAACCCGTTCGCTAGATCGGAATTAATCCGCGCCAAGGCATTCGCATGAGAAAAGTCACCATCATTTCCGAACGGCACTTCACGGAGCAAAATAAACCTTGTCGCATCCAACCCAAATTTTTCTAACAATGCATATGGTGAAATAACATTGCCTAGAGACTTGGACATCTTTTCGCCTTCAACCGTCCACCATCCATGCGCAAACACACGTTTTGGCGGCTCAATGCCCGCAGCCATCAAAAACGCAGGCCAGTAGACAGCATGGAAACGCAGAATATCTTTTGCCATCATGTGAATATTTGCAGGCCAGAATTCCGACATATTATTCGGGTACCCCGCAACAGTCAGATAGTTGGTCAGGGCGTCAATCCACACATACATAACGTGTTTTTCATTCCCCGGGACAGGAACTCCCCAATCAAATGTTGTGCGGGATACAGATAAATCTTTTAACCCGCTTCTGACGAAACTTTTGACTTCGTTAAAACGGGTTTCCGGCATCACAAAATCAGGATGTGCGGCATAAAAATCCAACAACTTATCACCCCATGCCGACAAGCGGAAGAAATAGCTTTCCTCTTCCATCCATTCGACCTCTGCTCCTGATGGGCCGATTTTCTTACCGTTCGGGCCGTCACGCAGTTCATCTTCGGCATAATACGCCTCGTCGCGTACAGCATACCATCCGGCATATTTATCCAGATAAATCTCGCCACGTTCAACCAATACATTCCACAAATGCTGACACGCTTTAATATGGCGTTCTTCGGTTGTGCGAATAAAATCATCATTCGAGAAATTCATAGCACTGCATAAACCTCGGAAATTTTGAGACACTTTGTCAGTCAATTCCTGTGGGGTCATACCCAACTTGTCGGCAGACTGCTTTATTTTCATCCCGTGTTCATCCGTGCCGGTCGCAAATAAAACATTGTACCCGTCCAGACGTTTGAACCGCGCCAGCACATCGCAGGCCAACGTACTATAGGCATGCCCCATATGCGGCACATCGTTCACATAGTAAATCGGGGTCGTAATGTAGTAATTCTTTTTATCATCTGGCATTTCAAATTCTTTCTGTTGGTCTATACTTATAGCAATTTCTGGCTATTTTTCCAGCAGAAAGCTGGACAACTTGCTTTAAAACCGCGCAATAATAAATTCGCAAATTTTATGGTTTTGGCATCTGTGGGGTCATTAAAAATCCCACTTGCCCATATTGCGTAATGCTGGGTGATGAGACATGAACACATACTTGCTGGCGTACAAACGGATCCGATAAATCCTCTCCCAACTGCCCTTTGGTAATCATCAAATCGCCAATTTTATTTTCAATCATTGGCAATGTTTTTGCCAACTTAACCAGTTTTAAAAAATCCTCATGTTGAACTTGCTGTGTTTTTTTCTTTCGTTCAATCATGCTCAACATATTCCATGTTTCGTCTGATAATATGCCATCATAAACCCTGAATGTTGCAAATGCAGCGGCCCAATGAATAGAAAGAATCGTATTATCAATATGCAGTTCTGGTGATCTTCCCTGACCACCTTGCGGTGTGAATAATGTAAATCCGCGCATTGCCTCAAATGGACGATCAATCGTATATTGATAATAGATGCGAATAAACAAGTCACGAATAGCATTGCATTTGTCGGTAAATAGTGAAGCATCCATATCATTTAATCTGATATTCGCGGAAATAGCCTCATCTTTAATATCTTTCTCACTGACATAATTCGAATGAACCACTTTGCCTGATGATCGTCTTTGTCGTTCCTCGCTTTCATCGTACCAATATTTGTCTGCCAGTTCTGCATCCTGCAATATAGATATACGACTTGCATCCATATGAAGCGCATCATGACGCACCACAACAGCACACGTAAAACTACGCTTTAATAATGGCACAATATGCTCTTCCCGACTGGCAATCGGATATGCTTCTGTGGCGGTCATATATTGCGGCCGCCAGTTTGATAGAACTTGCTCGCTCATTACAAATACCAACTTTAAAAAATTTCAATGTAATTAAGACATACAAAAACGAACATTTTATGTCAACAAAAACCCCGCACATCGGCGGGGTTCTTCGGTTTTTATGCTGCTTTCGTCAACGGGCGGTATTTAATGCGGTGGGGAGTATCCGCATCCAGCCCCAAACGTTTCTTACGATCAGCTTCGTAGTCTTCATAGTTGCCTTCGAAATAGACGACCTGTGAATCCCCTTCGAATGCAATGATATGGGTTGCCAGACGGTCGAGGAACCATCTATCGTGCGAGATAACCACAACGCAACCCGGGAAATTCTCGAGTGCTTCTTCAAGCGCTGACAATGTTTCGGTATCCAGATCGTTGGTCGGTTCGTCAAGGAGCAGGACGTTTGCTTCTTCTTTAAGCATCTTGGCCAAGTGAACGCGGTTACGCTCCCCTCCCGATAACTGCCCCATTTTCTTTTGCTGGTCTGTTCCCTTGAAGTTAAAGGACCCGACATAGGCGCGGGATGAAATTTCAATCTTGCCCATTTTCAGGAGGTCGTTCCCACCGGAGATTTCTTCCCAGATGGTTTTATTGTCATCCAGCTTGTCACGGCTTTGATCGACATAACCCAGCTTCACAGTATCACCAACACGGAAATCGCCGCTATCCGGTTTTTCAAGGCCGGTAATCATTTTGAACAGAGTGGATTTCCCAGCGCCGTTTGGCCCGATCACCCCGACAATTCCCCCCGGTGGCAATTTGAACGAGAAATTCTCGATCAATAAACGGTCACCGAATGCTTTGGAAATTTCCGTTGCCTCGACAACCAAATTCCCCAAACGTGGCGGAACTGGAATAGCAATTTGTGAACGTTGGACGGTTTGTGTTTCGCTTTCCAACAACATTTGTTCATAGGCAGCAATACGCGCTTTGGATTTCTTACGGCGCGCCTCAACCCCTTTGCGCACCCATTCCAACTCGCTATCAAGCGTCTTCTGACGGGAAGCTTCGGATTTCGCCTCTTGTTCCAGACGTTTGCGTTTCTGGTCGAGGTAGGACGTATAATTGCCCTCGTACGGAATCCCTGTCCCGCGGTCAAGCTCCAGAATCCATCCGGTGACGTTATCAAGGAAATATCTGTCGTGGGTGACCATGACGACCGTTCCTTTATAATCCAGCAGGAAGCGTTGCAGCCATGCAACCGATTCCGCGTCCAGATGGTTGGTCGGTTCGTCTAACAGCAACAAGTCTGGTTTCTCAAGGAGCAAACGGCAAAGCGCCACACGGCGTTTTTCCCCACCCGATAATTTATCGACCGGAGAATCCGCAGGCGGACAACGAAGGGCTTCGAGCGCGATTTCAACATGGCGTTCCAGATCCCAGCCATCCACGGCCTCGATCTTTTCCTGAAGCGTGCCCATTTCCTCGGTCAGCGCGTCAAAATCCGCGCCCTCCTCGCACATTTCCAGACCGATGGCATTATAACGCGCCACCATATCGCTGATCGGCTTCAACGCCACCATGACGTTTTCAAGCACGTTCTTGGAATTATCCAATTGCGGTTCCTGCGCCAGATAACCGACACGGGCTTTCTTATCGGCAAAAGCCTCGCCCACGAATTCGCTATCAATACCGGCCATCACTTTGAGCAAGCTAGATTTACCGGAACCGTTCGGCCCCAAAACCCCGATTTTCACGCCCGGCAAAAAGCTCAGCGTAATATTGTTCAAAACCGTTTTCCCACCCGGGTAGGTTTTGCTGACTCCGTTCATGACGTAAACATATTGATAACCGGCCATATCCATTCTTTCCTTTTTAAATCTGATATGGGCGTTTTAGCGCAACTTCACCTTTTCGCCAAGGATTTTGCTCAGAGTATGCTTAAAATCGATTGGCATTTGTCCATAGAAATTCGAATTGACCTCTAAATGTTTCACTTAATGGCTTATTCCTGATAATTAATGTCTCGCGCAAGTTCCAATTTGTAAAGGCCACCCTGTCTTGATAAACTGTATAGGCAATCTTTCCCAATATGTCCGGTGATAACCATCTGTAATTTTCTGAATGATGGGCAAAAGCTTTATAACCAGCACAGGTTAAGACCCGCTCATTAAACCCCACATGTTTCATCCGGCTATAATAGCGCTCAGCTTGCGCAGGATCGAAACTATTAAACATTTTTTCATCTGGATTACAGCACAATAGCTGGTCTTCCTTATGTTGGAAAGAAATCAGAATATCGTCAATCATGCGGGATAGAAACTCTTTGCCTTCTATACGAATTGTTTCAAAAACATCCTCACGCAATTCCACTCCCTTTTGTCCGCGAAACTTTATACCCGCATTTTCGCAAGCAGCCTTAATAGCACTAAGTGAGCTTAGGCGTGCTTCCCCTGTATCATTTTCAATCTTATTAATAGCATTCAAATGAAGCCCACTCACATCAGCCAATTCCGATTGTGTCCAATCAAGTAATGCCCTTGCAGCTTTAATTTGTTTTGAAGAAATCATTTTAGCCAATCTATAAATATGAATTAATCACATTACAGTATCAAATATTTTATATATTTTCCAGTTTTTGCTATCAATAGCCATAACAAAGGAGACTCATATGAATTTTGTTCATGGCTTTATTAAGCAACACCCTATCTTATCAGCACTAAATCTTATCAGCACTGTAAGTACCGCAGCATTAATGGCATCTTGTACGCCCCCCTCTCCTGCCGAATTACAGCTTATGCCCACAGGGGATCTTTCGGTAAAGACCAAAGAAAGCACTTTATATTGTTCAATGGATGGCCATCGTGGCACTGAATTTTTCAAAGAAGGAGATATACTTAGGGTTATATTTAAAAAAAATGCAGATCAAGTGCATGGTGACTTAGAATATAAGACACCGCGACACCTCTATAATTCCAAGGCTATGCGCGAAGGGACACAGATGATGTATGATTTTGACTCATTGGGAACAATTAATGCGGCGATAACGACACAAAACGGAGATATTTTCTATGGATTTAGGGGGGATAATTATACGTATCTTCAAGAGGACATACAATTCTCTATCCAAAAGTGCGAGATGTACATTAAGCGATATATGCAACCCTAGTGCTGGAGAATCGTCTTAACCTATCAATAATATCAATTTGAGTTCAAATTTCAGATTTTTGACAAAAAAATCAAAAAAAGTGAAAGAAGTTTCGTCAACCCCATTGTCAAACTGTTTGAGTTCGGTTACATAATGGCAACCACAAAGCGGGTGTAGCTTAGTGGTAAAGCTCCAGCCTTCCAAGCTGGCTATGAGGGTTCGATTCCCTTCACCCGCTCCATTTTTCAAATTTAGAATTTATGACCAAAGAAACCGAAAACTGGATCAAATG
>DMIT01000216.1 GCA_003452275.1 Rhodospirillaceae bacterium
CCACCTTGTTACCATCCGGCGAGAAACGCGGCGCAAAGGTCATGCCCGGAAAATCACCGACAACTTCCTGACGCCCTGTTTCAAGGTCATAGATATAAACACGCGGTTTGTTGTTTGTGCCATAGGACAGATAGGTAATGGTCTGTGTGCTGGGTGAAAAACGCGGGGTCAACACCAATGCCTGTCCACTGGTCAGGAAACGCTGGTTTGCTCCATCCTGATCCATGATCGCCAGACGCTTGACACGTTTGATCGCGGGGCCGGATTCCGCAACATAAACAATGCGGGAATCGAAATAACCATTTTCACCGGTCAGACGTTTATAAATCTCATCGGCGATAATGTGCGAAATGCGGCGCCAGTTTTGCGGAGTGGTCATATAGGCCATACCGGTCAATTGTTGTTGTCCGAAGACGTCGAACAGACGGAATTCAACCCGCGTCCGCCCATCCGGCAATTTGGTAACGGTGCCGTTGACAAGGGCCTGCGCATTAATGGCCTTCCATTCATTGAAACGGATTTGTGTCTGCATAGACGCCGCATCCTGAATAAAAGATTGCGGGCTGACCAGCTTGAACAAACCGGTGCTGTCAAGGTCGGCAGAAACGACTTTGGGAATATCGGATGCAAATTGATCGTTTGACCCGTCTTTGGCAACGAAATCGGTAATCGCAATCGGGATCGGGTCCATTGTTCCTTTGGTCACATCGACCCTTAATTCCGCTTTGGCAACGGACGGCATGACCGAGAGGGCAATCAGCAGGCAGGATAATAAAATTTTGTTCATTCTCTATTTCCTTTAGAACATTTCTTTAGGGTCAAAAACAATTCTCATTTGATGCCACTGGTCATATTTCTGAGGCGGCACATTTAACGGGGTACAATTCGGGTTACGCAATGCTCTCATAGCAGAATCCGCGGCGGCGCGGAAGAAGGGATTTGAACTATACTTGCCCATATCGACAACTTTGGCATTGGCAACCGTCCTGTCGGCATTCACGGTTACGGATAATTCAACAACCTGATCTTCGGCATTGGCGGCCCCTGCCATGACGCTCCAGCACTGGCTTAATTGCTGGCGTAACGCATCCATCTCGCTCATGCTCAAAACGTCCGAGAACCGACTAACATTTGGTGACGGTGTTGGTTCCGTCATTTTCTTGGACACTGCATCGGTATCAGGCTGCTGTTTTTCCGTCGGTGTCAAATCTTTGAGCAGAGAATCGAAATCATTCTCTTCTGTTTTCTTTGGCTTCTCTTTTTTAGGTTCCGGTTTTTTCTCGATTTTCTTCTCGGCCTTATCCGTGACCTTTTCAACGGGTTTATCCGGTTTCGGTGGGTCTTTCAATTTTTCCTCTGCCGGAGGTTCGGGGGTCGATTTTTTCGGCTCGGGCGGCTTTTTTGGGGGCTCGGTTTTTTTGGGTGGCTCCGGCGGTTTTTGCTCTTTCGGTTTCGGTGCGTCAACTGGCGGTTTGTTGGTGGTGGTCAGTTCGCCGATATCGGCAACCAGTTCAATGGGAACAGGTTCGGATATAACCGGATCGGATTTAAAATGCGGCAGACCGAATATCACCAATAAAAAGACAACCAAATGCAGCCCGATGGAAATCATCAGGGCTTTCTTTGATTTCGGAGGGTTTGATACCTCCCGTCTGTTGGGATCTACAACCATTGCGCTTTTGTACCCGATACGGTCTTAATTTTGAGAGGGGGTGGGTTCGGTAATCAAGGCTACTTTTTTATAGCCCGCCTTATTGATCGACCCCAGAATTTCCATGACCTTGCCGTATGACAATCCCTGATCGGCCTTGATAAAGACACGACGTTCCTTGTCATCACCGGTAATTGCCGCCAGTTTTGCCAATAATTCCGTCGCCGTAACGCGGGTTTCGCCGATATAGATATCGCCCTTTTTATTGACGGCGACTTCCAGAGGTTTTTCATCGGTTTCAGAAACAGAGGCCGCTTCGGTTTTCGGCAAATCAACCGGTATACCGGCACTTAATAACGGCGCAGTGACCATAAAAACGATCAGAAGAACAAGCATCACGTCAATAAACGGGGTGACATTGATCTCGGCCATCGGGCGGTATGACTTGCGATATCCGGCGCGTCCCCCGCCTGTGCCGCTGCTTGATTGAATATTCATTCCCATGGCGATCAGGTTCCTACTTTTTTGCTGGCGGATGCACTGGTGCGCTCTGCGGCTTCCTGCCCGTCCAGATGACGCGACATGATCGCAGAAAATTCAGTCGCGAAATTATGCAGCCTGTCACCATAACGACCAAGGGATGTCGAAAATACGTTATAGGACACCATCGCCGGAATAGCAGCCACCAAACCGGTTGCGGTGGCAAACAAGGCCTCGGCAATCCCCGGGGCGACAACTGCCAGTGATGTGTTATTCATTGCGGCAATCGCGGTAAAGGAATTCATGATCCCCCACACCGTACCGAACAGCCCGATAAAGGTTGCCGATGAACCGGTGGTCGCAAGAAACGTCATACCGCGTTCCATCATTTCCATTTCACGGACAATCGCCAATGACATGGCACGTTCAACCCGTTGTTTCAAACTGGCTTGCAGACTTTCCGATTTTGGAATGCCCGCGGCAACACCGGCCTGCCATTCCTCCATCCCTGCGGTAAAGGTTATCAGCATCGGGTCGGGTGCAGATTTACGGACACGCTGGAATAATTTATCCAGTGACTCTCCCGACCAGAAAGCTTCTTCGAACTTTTCAGCGCGGCGATTCAATTTCTTAAGGGCAAAGCGTTTGGAAATGATAATCGTCCAGCACCAGACCGACATCGAAATCAAAACCAGCATGACGAATTGCACCACAAAATCGGCATGCATGAACAAACCGATGATGGACAAATCATGACCACCCGATACGGCGCCATTTGCAACATTCGTAAGGGTGGCAGAGTTAACGGGGGTGGTTGCTGTTTCTGGTATCGGCATTCTACATTTCCTCTTTAAAAAAAACGGCTTTAACGGCATCGGGTATTTTACTCGGGCGACCTTGTTCATTGACACAGACCAGTACAATATTCATGCTGAAAATACAGATGTTATTTCGTATGGCTTTTTGCTCCATTACGAAACTGGTATTTTTAACGGATAAAAGACGGGTCTGGATCGTCAGCAGGTCATCGAGTTTAGCAGGTGATAAATACTCGGCTTCCAATGATTTGACAACAATAATGATGCCATGATCTTCGCGAATTCGGGTATTTTCAAATCCCATGGAACGCAACGATTCCGTCCGCGCCCGTTCACATAACTTCAAATAATTCGCATGATAAACCACCCCGCCCGCGTCGGTGTCATCGTAATAAATACGGACAGGGTAATCATGGACGATCATTTCATTCCTCTCCCAGAAAACCTATCTGGATATTCTTGGGGGCATTCAGGCCAAGGTAGCGGTAGCCTTCGGCGGATACCATGCGGCCGCGGGGGGTGCGGTTGATAAGGCCTTGTTGTAATAAATAGGGTTCCACCACATCCTCGATAACGTCGCGTTGTTCTGCCAATATAGCGGCTAAAGTCTCGATTCCAACCGGCCCGCCATTATATTTTTCGGCAATGGTACGAAGATAACGGCGATCCATGCTGTCTAACCCCGCGGCATCGACATCCAATCTGTTTAAGGCCATATCGGCGGCTTTGGCGTCAATCACTGCTCCCTTGCCCAGAACATGCGCAAAATCGCGTACGCGGCGGGTTAAGCGACCGGCCAGACGCGGCGTTCCACGGCATCTTTTGGCGATTTCCATCGCCCCGTCTTCGGTCATGGCAATGTCCAGCAGGCGGGCAATGCGGCTGACGATCAATACCAGTTCATCCGCCGTATAAAATTCCAGACGCATCGGAATGCCAAAACGGTCACGGAGCGGATTGGTCAACAAGCCGCTGCGCGTGGTAGCCCCGACCAATGTAAAGGGCGGCAAATCAATCTGGACGGATCGTGCGGCGGGGCCTTCGCCGATAATCAGGTCAAGTTTGCGGTCTTCCATGGCGGGATAAAGAATTTCCTCAACCGCGGGGTTCAGGCGGTGAATTTCGTCAATGAACAGAACGTCAAAAGGCTGTAAATTGGTCAGCAAGGCCGCCAGATCCCCCGCGCGGGCAATCACCGGCCCCGATGTGGCCCGAAACCCGACGCCCAGTTCACGGGCGACAATCTGCGCCAGAGTGGTTTTCCCCAAACCCGGCGGGCCAAAGAACAGAACGTGATCCAAAGCTTCTTTTCTGGCGCGGGCAGCATGAACAAATACATTCAGATTCGCCCGTAAGTCCTTCTGCCCAATGAATTCTTCGATGGTCTGTGGGCGTAATGCCCCCTCTTCGCCTTTTTCTTCTTCGAAAGGCGCGGCAGATAAATTATTCTCTTTCAGGGCAGTCGTCATGCATATACTCGATTCGCTTTGGTTGTTCAGTTTGCGATAAAGAAAAGCCCTGGGCAAGCAAGAAAAAGGCGGAATGATCTGGTTTTTTAACGAATTTCAGACATACTCTTCCTTTGGGGACATTTTCAAACTATAGTGGCGTTCACGATTCTGCTTTTCCCCGTATAAAATGAGTTACTATAAAAAATCACAGGGCCTCCATGGTTAATGATAATGAATTCAAATCGCAAAGAGACCGCTTCCTCGCCTTTTCATTCGCCAGCGCCGACCTTTTATTAGAAATCGATCATAAAGGGGCGATTATCTTTGCCCTCGGCGCGACAAAATCACTTTTGGGGCTGGATGAAAAAGACATTTTATCGACCCGTTTTCTAGATATTTTTTCGGAGCAGGATCGCGGATTGATGTCGGTCATCCAAAATTCGGACGAGATTGCCAAAAAACAAGGCCCCTACCTGGTCACGCTGCAATCCCCCAAAGACACGACCAAGATCAAACATGTCTTTTTAAACAGTTTCAGAATTTCCCCGGATGGCAATACCAGTATCTCGATTTCCCAAGGAGACGGGCTTTTAAAAATGATGGGGCTGGAAGATGATGGAACCAGTACCAAGAAGATTATGGACACGAGGGACTTCGAACAAATCGTCCGTAAAAAACTGGCCGAACGTATGTCCAAACGTCAGGATACGACCGTACAGATGTTGCAATTATCCAATATTGGCGATTTCAAAAAGGAAATGGAGGATAGTAGCTGGTCTGAATTTGTGTCCTCCCTCGGCCAGATTATCATGACATCTTCCATGGATGGCGAAAGCGCAGTGAAAGTGGATGACGGGAAATATATGCTGTTGAATGATGATGCGTCTGACGAAAAAATCTTGCATGAAAAAATCGCCGCCCTCGCCAAAAGTTTTAACATTGACATCCCTCTCGACCTTGCGACCCGTGACATCGTTGCCGACCCTGATGCGCTGAACGCACGCGAGACAACGCGCGCCATTATGTACACGCTGAATAAAATGGAAAAATTAGGGGTCGATGAAACACCGGATAATTTAAAGGAAGCTTTTGGAAATTTCCTTCAGGAAAATGCGAAAAAGATTGTCAATCTCAAACGCATCATTTCCCATCAGGAATTTAAAATCCATTTCCAGCCGATTGTGATGCTGTCCGACAAATCCATTTCGCACCATGAGGTATTGATCCGTTTTGACAGCCATACTTCCCCCTATGACATGATCGTGATGGGCGAAGAAGTTGGCATTTCGCCCGATATCGATTTATCGGTCTGCCGCCAGACCATCAAATATGTGGATATGCATAAACATCAGAAAGTCGGCCAACTCGCCGTCAATATTTCGGGGGCGTCCATTCAGAACGATATTTTTCTGGACAAGCTTTTGTCACCCCTCAAAGAATATCCGTCAGAGTCCCGCCATATTATTTTCGAACTGACGGAATCAAGCGAGATCAAAGACCTGAACAAAGTGAATATGTTTATCCAGCAACTTCGCAAAACAGGATATGCCGTGTGTCTGGACGATTTCGGGGCGGGCGCGGCCTCGTTCCAGTATCTTCAGAAATTAGAAGTCGATGGCATTAAAATTGACGGTTCTTATATTAAAACCATCATGGATAACCCGCGTGATGCGACAATGGTCAAAAACATCACCAAAATGTGCCATGAAATGGATATTTACGTAGTGGCAGAAATGATCGAAACCCAAGCGCAGGCCGATTATCTGTCCAGTATCGGTGTCGATAAAGGCCAAGGCTGGCTATATAGCAAAGCCATGCCGGATGTACTGGAATCCATCAAATAAGCCCCCTTCATATTTCGCTTGCAATCCTTTTTTGTTATGAATAATATCCGGACAATTGAAGTTCATTATTATTCTTGCCGCAACAACAGGACTATGAAGGACGAAATATGGGACAAGGCGCCTATCGACCACGCAGCGCAAAGGTGAGTAAATTTCCGACTGCGCTTGACAAGAACACCGGTGAAATCATCCCTTTGAAAGACTTAAGGGATAAATTCTTTGCGGCAGCCAACAGCGCATCCCCCAAAGCTGCACTTCGTACCTTGCGAGAAACCTTTCATCTGGCCTGCCCTCATTGCCAAAGCGCAGATCTGGTTTTTTCTTTCGGCTCACAAAATCCTGATGGCACCATTAACGCAATTGCCGGAAGCAACATTGCGGGAAACCCTGCCCACTTAAAAACCAAGGCCGGTGAAACCCATGGCAAAAATTGCATCGGCGTTGTTATACCCCAAGAAAGCCATGCTATAGACGCCCAAAAAGGATTTCGTATCCATCTCAATTTAAAAAATATTCCTGAACGCCACCCGCGCACCAATCAATTGATTACGCGGGATTCAGGCGGAAAGATCGTTATTCTCGATCCCGATCTCAAAGACCGTGCACCATGGGAATGCAGCAAGCCGGAAAAAATCCTGCCGCTGATGAAATCAGGGCAAATCGAACGCTTAAACAAATCCGTTGTCATCTATGGCGGACGCAAAATACCATGGGGGGAGTTTTTCATTCCGTCCATTAATGCCGAGATTGAAAATCCCAACCTGACCCGTTTTGCGCTGTCCTTTTTCGCAGATAGCGCCACAGGGAAAGCCTTTGGTCATCCGCTTATGATCGACTTCTCTTTTGCCAGAGCCTCCTATAGCAATCACCAAGATGAAAAAGGACTCGCGCGATATTACAGCTTTCCCAAATCAGCCGAAATTTACATCCCTGCTCTTGGCTGCAATATCAAAATTCAACCTCAATTAAGGGTAGAAAATCAACATCTCCTCGACCAAATGGATCGTCTACACCGCACACATGGGGAAATATTGCTCGTTGCACAACGCCCCTTTATTTATAAACGGGACGACAAGACAAATACCTATATTCTGGCGATGACATTGACAGACCCCGATATGATGGTCGTCAGCAACCCGAACAATATTATGGCTACTGCAAATAAAAAAAGAGCGTCCCCTCCCTCCGCACAAAGCCAGCCGACCCAGCCACATCCCTGAAACAAGAT
>DMIT01000055.1 GCA_003452275.1 Rhodospirillaceae bacterium
CCTCTCATCGCGCACCATTCTATCCTTTTGATAACTCAATGTTTTTTTGTAGATTGTTTCTCTCAAAACTTACTATCAATCAGTCGCTCACAATAGCGCCACACGGGGCTTGATAAGCATGGCTACCATCAAAAACGGAACAACCGTTGGGAGCTCAAATCATGTGTAGGAGTTACAGCGATTACAAAATAAAGAGTGCTAATCTTTTTCTTTTTAAATTTTATAATAATCCTTATACCAGGTAACGAATTTCTGCATACCAACGGATAAAGGCGTGTTGGGTTTAAAGCCGATGCCGCGTTCCAGATCAGTGATGTCGGCGAAAGTTGCGGGGACATCGCCTGGCTGCATCGGTTTAAAATCTTTGATGGCATCTTTGCCAATGGTTGTTTCCAGTAACGCGATCATGTCCATTAATTTGACCGGCTTATGATTGCCGATATTGTATATTTTATAGGGCGCGAAACTGCTGGACGGGTCAGCATTGCGTCTATCCCATTGCGGAAGGGCAGTGGGGGCAAGGGGGATTAGCCTGACGATGCCTTCGACAATATCGTCGATATAGGTGAAGTCGCGTTCCATATTGCCGTTGTTGAACACTTGAATAGGCGTCCCTTCGATAATCGCTTTGGTGAATGAGAAGACCGCCATATCGGGGCGCCCCCATGGGCCGTAAACCGTGAAAAAACGCAGGCCGGTGCAGGGGAGATTGAAAAGATTGGCATAGGAATGTGCCATTAATTCATTGGCTTTTTTGGTGGCGGCGTAAAGGCTCATCGGGTGGTCGACATTGTCAGATGTTCTGAACGGAGTCGATTCATTCGCGCCGTAAACCGAACTGGAGGAAGCGAAGATCAGATGTCCTATGCGGTGATGGCGGCAACATTCCAAGATATTTCCAAAGCCAACCAGATTGCTGTTGATATAGGCAGACGGATTTTCAAGGGAGTAACGCACCCCTGCCTGTGCTGCCAGATTGATAACGCAATCGGGTTTGAATTCTGCAAATATTTTGTCTAGATTCTCTTTATCTTCCAGTGCGACTTTTGCGAATTGAAAGCATGAATGTTGTTTGAGGATATCAAGGCGGGCCAGTTTCAGATTCACATCGTAATAATCATTCAGATTATCGATGCCCAAAACGTCATGCCCGTCTTGCAGTAATCTTTCGGAAAGATAGAAACCAATAAATCCGGCGGCACCAGTCACTAAAATACGGGACATGAATTTGACTTTCGTCTGCTAAAATATGGCGGGGATAAAACCCTCGCCATTCGGGGTTTGATGATCCGCCCGACTTTAGCTTAGCTTGGCGTCAAGTGAAAGACATATAATGCCGGCTTAAGCCTTTTTATTCCACGGTGCTTGGGACAGCAGGAAGGCAAGTCCGCACCAACCGCTTAACCCTGCAAAGGCCAGCGCGGCGCCCAGAATTCCGGCAATAGTAAAGCCCCAGTAATGGCCACCAAAACCCAGCAGGGTGGACAGCAAGACAAGTGTCCCGACGATCATCTGTACTTGGCGGAAGATGGAGAATTTTGCGCCGCCGGAACCTATAACCGGCAATCCTGCCTTCTTCCATTCCTCAATGCCGCCATTGATATTATAAATGTCGCATGAAGCGTCATTGTTTTGATGAATGATCGAACAGGCTTGTTCACCGCGTTTTCCGCGCAGGCATTGAAAAATGACCTTACGGGTAGGGGGGATCTGTAATTGTTTGAAAGAATCGCAAACACTGGCCAGCGGCAAGGATAACGCATAGGCAATATGCTCAGCCTTGAATTCATCAGGTTCGCGCACGTCAATCAGGATGGCCTCGCCGGAGGTAAGCCAGTCATAAGCCTGTTGCGGGGAAATATTACGATCTGGGGGGGAGGTCATTTTTTGCGTCCTTTCTTTTTGCAATAATGGTCATAGAGAACATTCATGATGTCCAATGCCATGGGATTGGTGATAAAATAATAAAGTGTGCGGTGGTCACGCCGGAATGACACGACATCTTCGTCTTTCAGCTTGTTTAAATGCTGTGACATTGATGTCTGGGCGATGCCTGTTTCCTCGATCAATTGGGTGACGCTCTTCTCACCCTCGGCCAGTTGGCACAAAATGCGCAAACGGTGGGGGCTCGAAAGGCTGCCTAGAAAAGCTGCGGCTTTATCGGCATTATCATCCATTTCGGCGAGGGCATTGATAGGCATCGATCACTCCTTGACAATTTATATTTTTATCATATCATAAATATATAAATTAATGAAAGGAAAAAACTATGACCAAAGATTATAAACAAATTACCGGTGATATTTCCCAATATACAGCGGAACTGAGAAAAGCATCTCCCGATACGATGAATAGTTTCTATGCCATGGCAAAGGCCGCAACGGCAGACGGGGCGCTGGACAAAAAGACGAAAGAGCTTATTGCACTGGCCATCGGCGTAACGCAGCGTTGCGACGGATGTATCGGTTTCCACGCCAAAGCCCTTAAAGACCTAGGGGCAACCCGCGAAGAAATATCGGATGTCCTGTCCATGTGCGTCTATATGGGCGGCGGCCCGGCATTGATGTACGCGGCAGACGCTTTACGGGCGTTTGATCAATTTAGTGCCTGATGTACATGCCAATTTGAAATTTCCCTCTCCCTATATTAAGGGAGAGGGAATAATTTTGAAATATCTACGGAGAAGGAGAAAATTCGTGGATTAAGCCGATCAACTGTTTCATGTCATCGAATACCAGATCTGCCCCTAAATCTATCAGTTCATTACGATGGGATTTTTTATCCGCAATATGATTTCCCCCTGTGAAACCAAAAACAGTCATGCCGGCAGCTTTTCCTGCCAAGACACCATTGACGCTATCTTCAATGACAAGACAATCTTCAGGGGATGTGCAAAGTTGAGTGGCGGCATATAAAAAAATATCGGGGTGTGGTTTGCCGTGAGCGACAAGGGAGGAGCTATAGATTTTTCCCTGAAATCGTTCGTAAAGTTTAGTCAGTTGTAACGTGTATTCAAGACGATCATAATCACTGCCGGAGGCGATAGCCATGGGCAATGTTATCTGATCGAGTACGCCATAAATGCCATCTATTACTTTTAAATTTTCGCGGAAGGCATCTCTTTGGAGAGCTTTCTTATCAATGGCCGCCATATGCGGGCGATAGTCAATACCGCAATCTTTTTCAATAGAAGAGAAAATATGGGCTTTGGTTTGCCCGCAGAAACGTCGAATATAACTTTCCGTTGTAATAGGATAGCCTGCCTGTGTAAGCAATTTGGCACCCAGTTCACATGCGATATATTCACTGTCAATAAGATAATTATTTATCCTTATGCTTTTCATCGGGTCGTAGTGTTAGAACCTGTACGCCATTTGATGTGACAACCACGGTATGTTCAAATTGTGCGGATAATTTTCCGTCTTGTGTGACGACTGTCCATTCGTCATCCATGGTTTTTATGGTGCGGCGGCCTTGGTTAATCATCGGCTCAATCGTAAAAACCATACCTTCACGCAGGACGATACCTGTTCCAGGCTTGCCGTAATGCAATATTTGTGGGTCTTCGTGCATTTCACGACCAATGCCATGACCACAATATTCACGCACCACGGAATAACCGGCTTTCTTAGCATGGCGTTCGATAGCATGGCCGATGTCGCCCAGCGTTGCGCCAGGGCGGACGACTTGAATGCCTTTCCACAATGCATCATAGGTGGTTTGCACAAGCCGTTTGGCCGGGATCAGTACGTTGCCAATCAGATAGGTTTTGCTGGAATCTGCGATATAGCCATTCTTTTCAAGCGTGATGTCCAAATTGACGATGTCACCATCTTTTAAAATATCCGTGGCGGATGGGACACCATGGCAGACAACATTGTTGATGGAAGAATTCAATACATAAGCAAAGCCATATTGCCCTTTGCTGGCGGGGCGGGATTGAAGTTTGTTGACGATAAAATCTTCGACCCTGTCGTTAATCTGCAAAGTGGACATGCCGATCAAATTCATCTGATCGATATAGCCAAAAACGCTTGCCAGCAATTTGCCGGATTCTGCCATGAGGGCGATTTCTTGTGGCTGCTTGATCATGCTCTGATCGCCTGCGGCTTGACGCCGGCTATTTTGAATTCTCGTGCCAGAATTTCGTTGAACGTCATCTCCGGATTCATTTCGCACAACATACCAATCTTGATCCAAAAAGCGGCTTGCGCATTAATGGAGCGGCCTGTTACAGCCGTTGCCTTACGGATCTGGTCGTGCAGCTCCTCGTCGATGTTCACAATGCCCATGGTCACCTCAATATATAAAATATATATGTTTCATATATTCTTATCCGTCGTTAGGCAAGAGGATTTTTTTATCGCGATGGGGGAACTTTAAGAAAATGGCAGGACGGAGGAGCCCAGTTACAAATTTTTGTATGAAATGGGGGA
>DMIT01000069.1:0-5593 GCA_003452275.1 Rhodospirillaceae bacterium
ATCTGCATATTTTATATATTTACATGTTATATAACTAGTTATACATTTAGTTGCATAAAATGCAGTAAGAGAACAAAATGAATCATCTGACAGAACTTGGCCGATTGAGTCTAGGCAGCCGCCTAAAACGCATCAGCGACTACCTCATCACAGAAACAAATACTTTATATAAAAGTAATTCAATCAACTTAGAGGCTAGTTGCTTTCCACTGCTCACCCTGCTCGAACGCTATGGCGCGTTATCAATTCGTGAGGCAGAACAAAAACTGGGAACATCCCACTCTTATATCAGTCAAAAAGCAAAGACATTGAAAGAGCTTGGTCTCATCGACATCACAGCAGACAAACGAGATGCGCGCAGCAAACATCTTCATCTTACACAACAAGGCTTGGCTTTAATCGAAAAAACGCGTCCGATATGGAAGGCAATCGATATTGCCTTCGCAAAGATGCTGGGAGACGAAGAGCGTAAGATATTCCATGCTTTAGCCGCGCTCGAAGAAAAGATAATGCCTCCTATGCTGTTTCAAAAAACAGTAATGGATCAAATAAAAAATGATGGCGCAAACAGATCATCAGAGATTCAAATCGTTGAATATAAACCAGAATATAAAGATGCCTTCGTTCAATTGAATTTAGAATGGCTAGAGAAAATGTTTGTTCTTCAAGAATTTGACTACAATGTTTTTGAAGATCCAGAGCAATATATTATCCAGAAAGGTGGAAAAATATTTTTTGCACTGCTTGATAATGCCCCCATAGGCACAGTCGCACTCTATCCCGATGGAAACAATAATTTTGAGCTTTGCAAAATGGGCGTTGATCCCCGATTCCGTAGTCTCGGCATTGGCCGCAAACTTGTGCAGCATGGAATTAAAGAAGCTCAAAAAGCAGGTTTAGAAGAACTAACTCTACTCACGAATAGTTATAAGCTAGCGCCTGCTGTACGCCTCTATCGAGAGCTTGGTTTCCGAGAAACTCCATTAACAACAGATGATATTAAAAAATACGGCAAAGGTCGCGTAGACCTTCGTATGACGTACCCCTTAAAAACATCCTAATCGCAAAGGGATTTATATCCAACAATCTTGAGGCTATAAGCCTCAAGCCCTGTTGCGGTTCCCGCGACTGTTGTCTGGTGGCTGGTCAAAACAATCATATTGGTAACGCCCAAATCGGACAGGATCTGTGAACCTATGCCGTATTCAGGCGTTGGCTTTTCTTCGAAGGTTTTGTTTTGATGATCGCGGATCAGAACAACAACGCCCTGCCCCTCTGCTTCAATCATTGCCATGGCTTTATCTAATCCAGACGGAGCAGCCCCCAGCAAATCAGCAACCGTATTCTCGACATGCACCCGCACCAATTGCGGTTGGTGACCGTCAATATTCCCCTTAACCAGAGCCAGATGTTCGGTGCCGTCCAGTTTATTCTCGAACACATGCAGCATATAATTTTGCCCCCACTTCGTATCAACGGCATGAGATGATTTCCGTTCGATAATTTTTTCATGCGTGCGCCGGAAGGCAATCAGGTCGGCAATCGTTCCTATTTTTAATCCCTTGGATTTCGCAAAAGGAATCAGGTCGGGAAGACGGGCCATTGTGCCGTCTTCTTTCATCACTTCACAAATGACTCCTGCGGGGCGTAGTCCTGCCAAGCGGGCGATATCCACCGCGGCTTCGGTGTGCCCTGCCCGTACCAATACGCCGCCCTCACGGGCGCGCAACGGAAAGACATGCCCGGGGGTTACGATATCCTGCGGTTTCGCATCAGCGGCAATCGCCACTTGTACGGTTCTGGCCCTGTCGGCGGCTGAAATACCGGTTGTCACGCCCTCGCGGGCTTCAATCGACACGGTAAAGGCGGTTTGCATTCTGGTTTTCTGGTCGCCCATCAATGGCAGATTGATTTTATCGACCAAGGCAGAGTCCATGGCCAGACAGATCAATCCGCGGCCTTCGCGCGCCATAAAGGCAATGGATTCAGGGGTTGCCATCTGCGCGGGAATAATCAGATCCCCTTCATTTTCGCGGTCTTCGTCATCCACCAAAATGAACATACGCCCGTTGCGCGCCTCTTCGATCAATTCTTCGGCACTGGCTAAATCAGGGTTGGATTGATGGTTGGGAACAAGTTTCAGCATGGGTTATTTCCCCAATATTCTTGCGACATAACGCGCCAGCATATCAATCTCCATATTGATCGCATCACCCGCTTTCGATTTCCCCATCGTTGTGACATCCCATGTATGCGGAATGATATTAATGCCGAACACATCGTCTTCGACTTCGTTCACCGTCAATGAAATGCCGTTCAGGGCAATAGACCCTTTTGGTGCAATAAACTGTTTCAAATCCTGCGGGGCGCGGATTTTCAAACGGAAGGAATCTCCGTCAGGGGTAATACTCAATAATGTCGCCAACCCGTCCACATGACCGGACACCAGATGCCCGCCCAGTTCGTCACCGAATTTCAATGACGATTCCAGATTGATTTTCGTTCCCTCCACCCAAGACCCCAGATTGGTTTTGGACAGGCTTTCAGCAGAGACATCAACCGAAAAACTATTCTTCGTTTTGGCGATGACAGTCAAACAACATCCTGAACAGGCGATAGATGCCCCCATCGGTACATCCGTCATGTCCCAATTGGTGGTGATTTCAAACCGTTTGTCACCGCGCGTATCATCCACACGGGTTACGGTTCCAACATCTGTGATAATGCCTGTAAACATTGTTATCTCCTTAACAGGGAGGTTCTATCATATAATTTGAAAGATTACCTTCTTATTTTATTAACATAATTTTAAAATTGATTGTATAAGTTTCTCAATCGGCTTTTCGACACCGTCAATCGACTTGATGGGCCAAACGCCTAGACTATTAACGATCCAAGCGGCATCGCAAAACATAAAATCTGCGCTGCTGATGCTGCTTTCGCGAATGTCCATGGCGCGCAAAAGGGTTGCGCGGCGTACCCCGTCAATGACTCCGTCTTTCAAAGGCGGAGTTTTATAAATCCCTTCCAGCTTCAGAATAACATTGCCGACAGAGGACGAGGTAATCGCATTCATATCATTCATCATCAATACGTCATCAAATCCTTCCGCTGCGGCTTTGCGGCGGGCAACAGACCGCAGCGCATAATTCGATTTAATACGGTTCATGGGGTCGGCAGCCAATAAAATAATTTCGCGTTCAATCTTCACGCGCACCGGCTTGACATCGTCAGGATTATCGACCGGTGTCGCCGTCATGAACATGGTTGCTTTATCCGGCATCAAAAGGCCGCGTGCGCCCTCGCCTGCGCTCACCTGAATGCGAATGGCGAAATAAGTCCCATTTAATTTTTTCACCAACTGACCCGATGCATTGAGCAAGATATTCTCGGTAAACGGCAATGAAAGTCCGATAGAAGCCGCATGTCGGGTCAACCGCGCATAATGCGCCCGACCATTATGCAGCATGACATTTCCCTCGGGCTTCTTATGCGCCAGCATGGTTGTAAAAACCGTCATCCCCAGATTGATTTTGTCAAAGACTGAAATCCGGTGAGGGTCTTCGTAAAATTGGCCGTTCATCCAAATCATAGTTTCTCCAGAAAATTCTTTATCAATCCCATCCCGTTCACGGTTAAAATGGATTCAGGATGAAATTGCACGCCATAAACAGGATAATCACGATGTTCAAAGGCCATAATCTCTCCCTCTTCCGACCTTGCGGTCACGCGTAAGATAGAGCTATCCGGCAAATTGACGATCAGAGAGTGATATCGCCCGACACTCATTGGCTGCGGCATCCTGTCAAACAATCCCGTTCCATCATGTTTTATGATAGACGCCATGCCGTGCATAGGTTGTTTGGCCTTAGCAATTTCACCACCAAAGGCAACCCCGATAGATTGATGTCCCAAACAAACCCCCAGAATAGGAACCAATTGATAAGTCGCCTTAATCAATTCGACCGATATGCCTGCCTTATCAGGGGCATTCGGCCCCGGCGAGATGATAAGGGCGTCAGGCTTTAAATCCAGAATCTGCTGCACTGTCATTTCATCATTGCGAATAATCCGTGTCTTGTGTCCTGCCAATCTTACATATCTGGCAAGGTTATGAACAAATGAATCATAGTTATCAATCACAACAATCATTTGCGGCTGGCCTCGAAGCTTTTCAAAATTTTATCGGCTTTCAAAAGCGTTTCCTGATATTCGGCATCGGGATCGGATAACGCCGTGATCCCGCCCCCCACGCCGAAAGACAATGTGTCATCCGACACAATGAGGGTACGAATGGCAATATTCATATCCATTGCCCCATCTGTTCCTATCCAGCCAATCGAACCGCAATAAATATCACGCGGCATTGCTTCGATGTCTTCGAGAATTTTGATCGCTTCGATTTTGGGGGCTCCGGTAATGGATCCGCCGGGGAAACAGGCATTCAGTGCATCCATGGGCGTTATTCCGGATTTTAATTGTCCCGACACCTCGGACACCAGATGATGAAGCCCTGCAAAGGATTGCAGCGCGCATAATTTATCGACCATCACGGATTCATCCGTACAAATTTGTGACAAATCATTGCGCAACAAATCCACAATCATTGTGTTTTCTGCTTTATCTTTTTCACTTGATAATAATTGGTCGGCATCACGATGCGTCCCCTTGATGGGGCGCGTTACGATACGCCCATCTTTGCCAAGGCTTAAAAAAGATTCAGGGGATGTCGATAAAATATGTGTATCCCCCCAATTCATATAAGCCGAGAATGGCGCAGGATTCATATCCCGCAGGCACAAATAATGTGAAAAAGCATTAAAATTCTGCGGTTTTAAGCTGGTGAAACGTTGGGTCAGATTGGCCTGAAAAATATCCCCGTTGCGGATGCGGGCAATAATATCCGCAACGGAAATCTTATACTCGGCAGGTGTGAAATTAGATGTCCAATCCAGTTGATGCGGTGTGAATTCCGGAACGGGTTTCGCCATGCGGATTTGAGTACAGATGTCATTATAGAGTCTATGCGCCGCAGCTTCGCTGTCTGCATAAGTGATAAACCATCCCTGCCCCGTATGATGGTCAAAGGACAATAGCTGTTTATAAAATTTGAAATGGTCATCCCCTTCATAGGTTTTGAAACCGGCATACCCGCCCTGAAACGGCGGCAAATCATCATGCGTAGGCTGCGGAAGGTCAATAGGTGCGGAAGGATTAAAAACGATATAACTATAACGGCTTTGCGGATGATGCAGCTTATGACTGTCCAGCCAGATCATGTCGCGTTCGGCATAGAATGCGGACGCGGCATCCACAGATGTAGATCCGATTGGAAAAGCAAATTGTTTCACATTCAACCCTTTGAAATTTAGATAAGCGTATCCAGTTCTTTCACGAAACTTTTGAAATCATCCGGTTTACTGAAATCTTTATAAACCGATGCATAACGGATATAGCCGACTTTATCCAGTTCGACCAAGGCCTGCATCACTAATTCCCCGATGCGGAACGAGGTGATTTCATTTTCGCCGGACACTTCCAACTGACGCACAATGCCATTGACGGCGCGTTCAATATGTTCAGGACTAACAGG
>DMIT01000069.1:5601-5876 GCA_003452275.1 Rhodospirillaceae bacterium
ACCCGTTCAAACGTTGTAAAGCGCGCCCCGCATTCGGGACAGGCGCGTCTGCGGCGAATAGATGTCCCGTCCTCGCTGGGGCGGGAATCTTTCACCTGTGTTTCTTCAAAACTGCAGAACGGGCAATGCATAATAAATTAAACGGCAACGCCTTCGGGATAGATCGGGAATTTGTCGCAGAGGACTTTGACCTTTGCACGAACGGCTGCTTCGACTGCTGCGTTTCCTTCGGCACCGTTGGCCGCCAGACCGTCAACAACCTCCAGAATCAGTTC
>DMIT01000104.1 GCA_003452275.1 Rhodospirillaceae bacterium
AATTTTTCAAAAGCGGGATTATCTGCTGTAATGCCATAGGTTGACGTAAATGTTTCGGACACCTGAACAGAGGTGAGCGTATTATTTCCTTCATAATATGAAGAATTGACCGTTGACGGTGAAGTTTGGGGGGGCCATGACGGGTTGCTTAGATTAACCGGCGTTGTATCAATATCAGATCCCGCGAACAGATGGCGTCCTGCTACTTTGAGATTCAAGAGACCGGCAGTCTCTAGCATCGCATTATTGGCCTGATCGGCGGTAATGGTTCCCGGAACCTGATTTCCGCCAAGGGCCGCGGTGACGTTGCCCAGCATGGTGTTGGCCATTTCCTCAATTTTACCGATGGTGGAATACATGATGTTGATATTGGCAGATGCCGTATTGGCATTGGCGTTATAGGCCGTCAGCTTGCTTTGTGAACTTTCAATCGCCAACAAATATTGGCTATCTCTGGCAATGCCTTTGTAATCCTGAGATTTTAATCCCGAGCTGATCTGCGTATTGATGTCGGCATATTTTGTTTGCAAACGCATGTTTTCAGATACCATTTGGTTGGTAAATGCGAAAGTGGCAACACGATTAACCATGGCTTGTTTCCTTTCTATCTCTACCTGATTGCCGCAATCAGGGCATCCAGCATTTCTTGAATTGTTTTTACGACCTGCGCGCCCGCCTGATATTGGTTCTGGTAGACAAGCAGTTTCGCGGTTTCTTCATCCACGTTCACCCCGTTATGGCTGGTCAGCAGGTCACTACTGGTTTTATAAACCTGAAGGGATGTATCAGAATCTTTTTGCGCAAGGTCTGCTTTCGAGGCAGCGGACGACATGAAAGCCTGCGCATATCTTTGCAATGTATTATTCTGGGCGGCGAAATCACCTGCGGCATTAAATGGTACATTGCTATTGAGCATGTCGGAAAGGCTTTGGGCGATACTGCCATCTCCGCGATTGACGCCGCGATCACCGACCGCCAGAGTTGCACTGGAACTTAAAACACCGATTGCAAGATATTCCGGCGCGTTCAACAGGTAATTGCTGACTTTGATATCTGATGCCCCTGCCGTTCCGGTGAAGAGATCATTTAATCCGAAATAACTTGAAAAGCTTTCTCCGGTTGAGGAGGTAACAGAGCTGGTCATCGGATTAATAGAAATGCCATTGGTAGAGGGGGTGGCTGTGATTTTAAGCTGTCCATCCGTATTCAAAGATGCGGTCACGCCGGGAATGCCGTTTAAAGCGGTCATGACATCATTGATGTTGGTCATGCTGCTTAAATTGATATCGGAATAATTGACAATTGTTCCCGTGCGGTCTGTAACCGCGACACGAACTGTACCGGTTGCAGAAAACGTAGTACCGGCTGTCAGGTTTTTCAGCGAACCTTCTACAATATTGCGTGATGGAACGGAGGCACCGGTATTGAGTAATGTATTGATCTGGTTTTTCAGGACATTTGCGAATTCATCCAGCTTGGCCTGTTCTTTGGGGTAGATATCGTCGCGCAGATCAATATATCCAGCTAATTTCCCGGAGCGCAAGCTGTTAGTGATATCCGCACCGTTCAGAGAAATAGGTGAGAAATCAGCAGGGTATAACGTGGTTGAATTTACCTGATTGGTCACAGCATAGGTTAATTTCTGCGGTTGTGACAATAATAAAGCCTGACCATCACCAGTATAGAGTTGCAAGCGGTTGTTGGCGGTATAGAAATATTGGATATCCATCTCACCGGCAAGATTTTGCAGTTCCAGATTGCGTTGATCTTCATATTCAGCAGTGCTTGAATCACCACTAACGCCACCTGTTATTTTCTCATTCAGGGTATTGATGCGGTCAATGATGGCGTTAATATTATTAACGGAGTCAGCAATTTTTTGCTCGTTTTGCAGACGCAATTTTTGAATATCGTTGGTGAGATCGCGCAAGGACGAGGCAAGGCCATCTGCCGTTTGGACGACTTCGGATTTATTGGCATTTGTTTCGGGGTTGGTCGCAAGATATTGCAATGTCGAATACATGCTATCCAGATAGTTGCTAAGAGAATTCGTACCATCGGTATTGCCGACCTGGGTTACATAGTAATCCAGAGAACTGCTGACAACATTTTTTGCCGAGTAGGTCGAGATATCGCCAACCAGTGCTTTGACCATGAACTTGTCGGTTGTACCCACAACGATCCCGGCAACCGGAGTTGATCCGGTATTGGTTGTCAAGTAATTGACCTGAAGTTCTTTGCGGGAATATCCGGTTTTATCGGCATTGGTAATGTTTTGTGAAGACAACGTGGTTTTGACCGCTGTCGTCATCATGCCACGAATGGCCATATTTAAACCTGCAGTTAATGCCATTTTCTATCTCCGTCTTTGAGAGGAGGTGAATTTCGAATATGATCAAATTTATAGACAGTATTCTCGGTCAGTGCCGCCTGAACAGTGGATAGTTCCGATACGAGCAGGCGTCTGGCATCGGTCTGGATGCTTTCGCTGATCATATCTTCGATCAAGGATGTGGCATCTACTTCATAACTTTTCAAAAGCGCAGAGCGATGTTCAAGATAAGCTTCCATCGTTAGAAATCCGCTAGATTGCAGAATTCCATTTTCATGTTGAACGATAGCCAGAATTTTTCGGGACAGTTCCAGAAATTCGAAAATGCGATTTTCGAAGTCTTCCGAGGCGTTTAAAGATGTAGATAATGCTTGATTCATTTTCTATCCTTATTCTGTATCTACTCGCGGCCTTTGTTCTGGATATCGATAGATGATCCATAGCTAAGGCAGGCCTTAGCGGATTTTAGAGTGGCATCCAGCTGTTTCTTGATATCTTTTTTTTCCTGATCAATTTCTTCAATATAAAGAATGATCGCCGATTCAATTTCATTCAACTGGTTGAGAATAGGCGCCCTTTCTAGGTCAGGTAATATTTCCAACGCCGACCGGATAGCAGTCTCGTCCGAGAAAAGACCTTCCGAGATAAGGCTTTCAATATCCTTATTCCTATTCCATTTCTCGAGAATGCTATCCAGTATATTCATTTAAATGTTCCTTTATATTACGCTATGATTATCTGACTGCGCCGATAAGGTCTTGGAACATATTGTCAACTGTACTGACAACCTGAGCCGCAGAAGAATAAGCCTGTTGGGCAACAATCATCTTGTTGAACTCTTCGGATGTATCAGTGGTCGACTGTTCCAAGGCACTGGCAGTAATATCGCCGGCATTCCCTTGGCCAGGAAGACGAAGGTTGTAGTTACCCGCGGCTTCATTCTCATCATACACTGTTCCTTCAACGTGTTTCAATCCGTTGGGGTTGGGGAAAGTTGCGATAGGGATCTGATAGACAGGAAGGCG
>DMIT01000187.1 GCA_003452275.1 Rhodospirillaceae bacterium
GCACCACCGGTCATGATGATGCTGACCGAAGGAAAATTATCTGCCGGTCATGCGCGTGCGCTGCTGTCCCTCTCCCACGACCAGCAGGAAGAACAGGCCCGCAAAATTGCGGCACTGGGCATGAGCGTGCGCCAGACCGAACAATTGGTCAATGATCTGCAGGGCCGCGGCGTAAAATCCAAGGTCGAGAAATTATCCAAAAAAGTCGGTAAAGCGGCCGATGACGAAGACAAAGACCTGAACACCATTGCATTGGAACGCGAAGTATCCAATGTTCTGGGCATGACGGTCACCATTGATATGCTTTCCCAGCAGGAAGGACAATTGGCGATTTCGTTTAAAACCCTCGACCAGTTGGACGAGGTATTACACCGTCTGTCGCATAACCCCGGACGGCTGGCAATCAAAGGCTAAGTTTTTAGCGCTGAGTTTTAAAGTTAAAAAAAGAAGGGCAAACGCCCTTCTTTTCTTTCATACACCAAAAAAATCCACAATTCCTATTTAGGCAATATATATCAAAACACCAGCCCAAACTCCCATCAAACCCAACATGGTCAGAGCAGCTTTAGCGACTTTCGGCATTTTATCCCCCTTCATCAAATATAAGGAAAAATTCACTACCCTTTTATTATGAGGTCATGCCGTATCGCATGTCAAAGACCAGATGTGCTGCAAAGCGGAATAATTGTTCAAATTTTAGATAAATTTTAGCTATATTATTGCGGAATGACTGGGTTTTGTAAAATTCATGCGAATTCATTATGACAGCATTGACAATATTGCATAGGACAAAGACGCGGATTCTGTGCATTGGGAAATTTCCTTGCCCCTACCTGGTTCCTAACCAAATCAGCCAGCGCAGCAATAAAGGCCGGATGACAGGAAACAGTCGGTACGCGTTCAAAACCGCTGATACCCAATTCATGGGCAACATGGCGATATTCTTCCTCGATTTCGACAAGGGTTTCGACATGTTCATTGACGAAAGCATGGGGATAAATCAATACGCCTTTATGATCGTTGGCAGCGGTTTTAAGGGCTTCTTCAGTACTGGGGCCGATCCATTTGAGCGGGCCGACACGGCTTTGATAACAAAGGCTCCAGTCAAGATTTTCAATAGCGCACGCCGCAGCAATTTTTGCAGCACTTTCTTCACAGGCCCATTGATAGGAATCACCTTCGGCAATGACCTTTTCCGGCAAACCATGGGCCGAAAATAAAAGCCGCGGGGGGAAACCATATTTTGCAACAAAAGCATCATAGGCCGTTTTGATATTCGCCACAGAGGCAGCAATAAACCCTTGATTGAACGGATAACAGCAAATCATTTGTGTCGGGGTCGTCAATTTTGCTTTTGTCGCCGCTTTAAACCAATCCTGAAACGATGATCGCGTCGTGGTGGTGGAATATTGGGGATAGAGAGGCAGCAAAACAAGTTCGTCAGGCTGATAGGCCTGAACTTTTTGAACCACCTCTGCCGCCATCGGATGCCAATAACGCATGACCACGAACACTTTAAATTCATCACCCAATACCGATTGCAATGCATCGGCTTGCGCCTGTGTATTTTCGAGCAACGGAGATTTTCCACCCAGCATCCCGTAACTTGTTCCCGCTTCATTTTTGCTGCGACGATAGGCAATCAGCCGCGATACAAAAAAACGAACCAGCCACGGTGCGCGGATGATATTTTTGTCCATAAAGAAATTAATCAGGAACGGGCGGATACTGGAAACCTGATCCGGCCCGCCGAGATTGAAAAGGATGACGGCTGTTTTTCGGCTCATGAACGATATCCCCTGATGTGATCGACCAGCCTTTTAACATGTTCCGGTGGCGTCGATTTATCAATGCCGTGACCCAGATTAAAAACAAACGGGCGGTCGCCCAGAGTGGATAAGATCATATCGGCCTCTTTTAAGAGGGCTGGAGAGCCGGAAGCGAGAGTAAAGGGGTCCAAGTTCCCCTGAACAATGACAGAGGGTTGGAGAACGTCCCTAACCCATGTGACGGGCATCTGAGTATCGATACCTAGGGCGGTTACGCCGGTTAGGGAGGCATAATTTTGATATAAAACCCCTGCACCCTTTGGAAAACCGATGATCGGGGTCTCGGGACAGGCGGCACGAACCGTCTCCACGATTTTCCGTGTCGGCTCAATCACCCATTTGAAAAATTGCGATGGGGGCAAAACACCCGCCCAGCTATCGAAAATCTGGACGATTTCAGCCCCGCGTTCAATTTGTTTGATCAGGTAAGAACTGATCGCGGTGACCAGTAATGCAATTAAATTAGCGAATTTTTCTTCGTCGACCAAGGCCATAAACCGTGTAGCGGCAAAATCCTTTGATCCTTTACGGTCAATCATGTAACAGGCCAATGTCCACGGCGCGCCGGAAAAACCGATCAAGGCGGTTTGGGAAAAGCCTTCCTCCTCTAAACCGGCGCGAATGGATTCAACCGCCTGATAAACAGGTTCCAGTCTTTTATGAAAGTCCGTCGCATCAAATTGCAGATCATGAGGCAAAGGCCCCAATTGCGGGCCATGATTTTCAGCAAAACTCAAATCCTGTCCCAAGGCGTGAGGCACTACCAGAATATCCGAAAACAGGATGGACGCGTCAAACCCAAAACGACGAATAGGCTGTAAAGTGACCTCTGTTGCCAGTTCAGGATGATAACAAAGATCCAGAAAACTTCCTGCTTTGGCACGCGTTGCCAGATATTCCGGCAGATATCGTCCGGCCTGTCGCATCAGCCAGACAGGCGGAGTCTCTGACGGAATTCCCTTTAACGTGGACAGCATTTTCTTGGTCGTTTTTTCCATGCCCGTATAAAACCAGAAAGTCACCTAATAAAAAAGATATATTTAAAGAAGGTAGTAGAGAGTAGTAGGTGGCATGAGTCATGGGGATAAGTGTTATCCCGTATTTGTCCACAAATGATACGCCGCGCCGCAAAATAAGTTTTAAAGGGGTTTAAGGATGATTCTCACAGTTGCCCGAAAAACCATAGGCGGTTATCAACCGTGGATAACGACTATCTGAACCTGTTTTGCAAATGTGAAGAAAATAGTCCATAGAATAAACCACCCCTCTGTACCGTATTTATCCACAATCCTGTCCCTTCCTATGCGTTTTGTATTTAAAAAAGGATTTTTGAAAAGGTCTTTGCCAGATATGGATAAAAATTGTATGGTGGCCCATATTTAAGTGAGATCCGATATGTTCCAAGATACCTATAGTAAATTAAATCAGGCAGAAACAGAAGCCGTCCTTGAAAAAACAGCTGCTTCTTTTGATGGCGTATCCTTCGATGCTGCCAATAGCGTCATCATGTCGCGTACCCTTGATTTTTATCCGGGGTATAAATTTTATGATATGGCGGATCATAGCAGTAATCCGCCTTTAAGACGTTTCATGTTGGCTAAAAAAGAAAAAGTGGTGATCCTTGATTTTACCAATAGCCCGATTTACGACACCAATAAATCCGCCCCTATCTACTTAAACGAAGACACGGTTTATGATTATGTGCGTTTCTTCTTTAATTTTGTGCGCGGACGTCACGGACGGTTTTTGATCGTCGAAAGTGTCGATGATATCGCGTGGACGGAAGAACCTCCGCCAGCTGCCAAAAAATCGATCAGCAAACTGATTATGCCAATTAGTCGCATTACCAAAGATACCGAAGATGAAAATTTTTATCTTCATGCACAAATGGTATTCAGGGATTCTTTGTTTTCTGCGGATATTATCGTGCAAAAAGACGGTCTGGTACAATTGACCAATGAACAGCTTATGATCGAAGATCTGCCGGTTCAGGACGATACGTTGGGGCAATAATCTATATTAATTAATGGGCAACGATAATGCCATATTCGGTGGCAATCTCTTTTAATCCGCCGCTGGTCATTTTTCCCAATCCCTGAAAAAACCAATTGGGGCCGGAGCGTTCAAGGAATCCGACATTGACTGCCGTTGCGTCCGGCTGATCGATAAATTCCTGATCCAGATTGAACCGCAGCAATTCGATACCGGTTTCTTCGTTTACGATACGCAGGAAGCTGTTGCGGACGGATTTGAAACTCTGTTTTTTAAGATCGGCTTCGTAAATCGAAATCACAAAGAAAATGCGATAAACTTCGTAAGGGATTTTTTCCAGATCCATGCGGATATTTTCATCGTCACCTTCGCCCGCGCCAGTGCGGTTGTCGCCCATATGTTCGACCGCCCCGTCGGGGGATTTCAAATTATTGTAGAAAATAAAATCTTCATCGATGCGGGTTTTCTCATTCTTATCGACCAGAAACAGGCTAACGTCCAGATCCGGCGGTTCGGTATCGAAACCGACCACATCCCACCCGATTCCTATCATCAGGCGGCGTAAAGTCGGGTCAAGACGCGTTAAATTAGCGCGCTCTTCGCGTTTAAGCTGAAATGCATTGTGTGCCAATTCCGGATTGACAGCCATTTGCGAGGTCAGAACAACCTTTACACCATCAATATCATCAGTGACTTTATCAGACATAACGAGAGCGTCCTTTGTGTGACCTGTGGCAGGCCTTTTGCGCAGTTTACAAGAATATGGCGGGAAGGCCATGTTATAGTTTTAGGGGAAAGTCATTAATTTTAGGTTACCAGATCATATGCTTTTTTAGCTTCTTTCTCCTGATTTTACCCCGTTTGTCCATTCAATGCCAAATCCAAATGCCCTGTCCATTTCGGCATGTCCGGGGAAATATTCGGTATGGTTGGTAATTTTCATGCCGTTGCGTACATTTTCAATGCCGGCGATGGCGCAAAGCCCCAAATCTTTATGATGGCTGGATAAGGTCACAATCATATGTTTTTCGTTTGGAATGCGAAGATGGATTTGCGGTTTGACCTGTGCCCAGTCCATGGCACCTTTGTAAATATAGACATAGATCAAAAGCCGCTTGAATTTTGGCCATTCTGCGCCGTTTAAATGTATGAATTCATCATCCCCCTGGGAATCCCCTGAACGTTCATCTCCCGACAGCGAGAGATAAGGGGGAAGATTATAATTTCCCATCGTGTCGCCAAACGCCTGAATCGCGCCTTTGGTTCCATCGTGCAATTCATATAAAATGCCCAGATCAAGGTCGATATTGGCCGGTTTGGCTCTTTTGAGGAGTTTGCCGAAAAAGCTGGTATCGGGCACCAGTTGATTATCCCATGCTGCGGCAATACGGATATCTTTGAACCCGTCTGCGGGGGGACTAATGGATAATGTATCATCCCGACGCCCTAAAAAGTCGATATTCATATCGCGGTCAGAGGGATCAATATAGCCTGCCGCCCCTTTTGACGATCCATGGCCTGAGAAATGGATACGGCTACGGGTTGCATTTTCCAAAGAACTTTGGGAATTGGTGATTTTGTCGACCATCAGGAACACCTATTATCAATAAATAACACATCTTTTTATAGCATGGTTTTTAAAAAAAGTCGTAAATTTTCAAAAATGCACTAAGCTGAATTTATGCCTGATTTATTTCAAACTTCTGATCTGTCTGCGACTGCCGATGATTTTCGTCCGCTGTCCGATTTATTGCGCCCGAAAATATTAAGCGATGTCGTGGGGCAGGATCATTTGATTGCTGACAATGCCCCGTTAGGGCGCATGATAGAAAACAGGCGGTTATCGTCGATGATTTTCTGGGGGCCGCCCGGATGTGGCAAAACCACATTGGCCCGTCTTATGGCTGACCATACGGATTACCAATTTGAACAGATTTCCGCCATTTTTTCGGGCGTGGCCGA
>DMIT01000003.1 GCA_003452275.1 Rhodospirillaceae bacterium
TTGATTTTTCCGGTGGCGGATGCGCGGGGGCGTATCGTGGCGTTTGGCGGTCGTGTTTTGCCCGACCATTTGCGCCCGCCGCAACGGGGTGATTTTAAACCGCCGAAATATATTAACTCTGCCGATACGCCCTTATTCCACAAGGGCCGAACCCTATACGCGGGACAGCATGCCAAGCTTGCCGCGAAAGACCATAAACTGGTCGTGGTCGAAGGGTATATGGATGTGATTGCCTGTCATCAGGCAGGGTTTCGCGGGGCCTTGGCACCGCTTGGAACAGCGTTGACCGAAGAGCAAATTTCATTGCTGTGGAAGATGATTCCGCTGGATGAAAAGGAACCTGTGTTATGTTTTGACGGAGACGAAGCAGGATATCGGGCCGCGGTACGCGCGGTAGAACGTGTGTTGCCGCTATTAAAGCCTCAGCAATCGGTGCGCATAGCCTTTTTACCAGAGGGTGAAGATCCCGACACGTTTATCCGCGAGAAAGGAAAAGCAGCTTTTGAAAAGCTCATTCATAATGCAAGGTCACTGGTTGACTTTTTATGGTCACACCAGATTGCAGGCAAGAAATTCGATACCCCAGAATCCCGCGCCGGTCTGGCCGCAAAACTGGACGAACTGGCCGCACAAATCCCCGAAGGGCAACTGCAATATTATTATAAGCAAATGTTACGGGATAAGATGCGGGCCTTTCTGGGGAATAGCTGGAAAGATTTCAAGGGGCATAAAACAAAAGCAGGGACGATGATTTCCTTGCCGAATATTGGCAAACAAAAAGCGGATATGTTGATACCGCAAATCATGTTGCTGACGGTTTTAAACCATCCGCAAATTTATCCTTATATCGCTGATGAATTTCATCGCCTGGAAATGAATATTCCGGAACTGGACATGATTTATCATCACACCATAGATATTCTGGAAAATAATATGGGCGAGGAAGAGGATGATATTGACTCTTTGCGACTGCTGACCCAATTAAGGGAGCAAGGATTAAGTGAGGATCTGGATGAATTTTTAAAACAGGAACGTCTTTATATCCATGCTGGTTTTGCCCGCCCGGGTGAGAAAAACCAACCGAACGATCAAGGGGAGACTGGAGTGGAATTGGTCGTAACCGGATGGAAATCCCTTTGGAATCAATGGAATAGGGCAGTTCTGACGGCAGATATTATGGCGGCCAGGCTGGAACTGGCCCGTAATATGACACCGGAAAATGAAAGCAGGATGCTGGCTTTAAAGCAGGCTGTAGACGATTTAGGAAAATAAAAGGGCTTTTTCCTGTGTTACCCCTTTGTTTTTTCTAAAGAATCAGGTTAAATCAGCGAATCGAATCGGTTGGCTCACGCCCGATTCCTTAAGACATGGAAAAAGTGATGGCGGCGAAAAAACAAGCACAAACAAAAACCAAAGCAAAACCAGCGGCAAAAGCAAAGTCGGTGGCACCTGTAAAAGAGAAGGCCAAAGCCAAAGTTGTTGAAAAGCCGAAGGCAAAACCTTCTGCTAAAGCTGCACCGAAATCTGCGGCGAAGACGTCTGCCAAGACTCCTGCAAAAGCTGCGGTGGTGAAACCTGTGAAATCCGCCCCTGTCAAAGCTGCGCCAAAAAAATCGGCACCCGTAAAAACTGAAACTTCTAAAACCAAGCAAGATTTGATGACTGCAAAAACCACTCCGGCGAAAAAAGAACCTGAAGATATTCAGGTCGCCAAAAAAGCCGTACCGGCAAAAACATCCAAAGGCAAAAAAGCGAAGGAAGAGAAATCTCCTCCTGCCGAATTGGGATTGACCACAGGTCAAAAAGGCAATGTTGAAAAACTGATTAAGAAAATGATCGCCCGCGGTAAAGAGCGTGGATTCATTACTTATGATGAACTGAATAACGCTTTGCCGGCCGAAGAATTTTCATCGGATCAGATCGAAGATGCAATGACGGCTATCTCTGATTCCGGCGTGCAATTGGTGGACAGCGCGGATGATGTATCCGAGGAAGCTGAAAAACCGGAAGCTGAAAAAAGCGAAGAAGAATATGAAAGCGGCGGAAATATTTCCGACGATGATACCGGTCGTACTGATGACCCAGTGCGAATGTACCTGCGCGAGATGGGATCGGTTGAACTGCTGTCCCGTGAAGGCGAAATCGCAATTGCAAAACGCATTGAGGCCGGACGCGAAACCATGATCGGCGGGATTTGCGAATCCCCGCTGGCGATTGAGTCGATCATCGCATGGTACGAAGCTTTGTTAAAAGGCGATATTCTTCTGCGCGAAGTCATCGACCTTGAGGCAACATATGGCGGTGACGTCCAGTTCGATGGAACGGGCGAAGCTCCGGCGATGCCTCCGGTGCCTAAGGCTCCGCCAGCACCTAAGGAAAAACCTGCCGCCGATGCACCGGCCGGAGAAAATGCAGAAGGTGGGGAAGAAGGCGTGATGGAAGAGGATGAGAATTCTCTGTCACTTGCCGCGATGGAAGCAGAACTGGCTCCTAAAGTCTTCCCGATTTTCGAAGGCATTAAAAAGACCCAGAAAAAATTGCAGAAAGCCCAGCAGGAAAAAATCGAAGCCGGTAAAACGGCAACACCTGCGCTGCTCAAAAAATATGACGCGCTGAAGCTCGAAATGGTCGGTTACATGAATGAAGTCAAACTTCATGT
>DMIT01000031.1 GCA_003452275.1 Rhodospirillaceae bacterium
CATCGGTCACGCGCCCGTATAATTCTCCATTGACGAAATTCGCCAGCCGCCCCAGAAAAAATCCGAGCGGCGTCACCGCCGCCGCTACATCAGCCAGTCGCCAGAAGGGAACTTTTTTTATTTTGCTGTATAAAACCAACGATGTCACAACCCCGATAACGCCGCCATGGAACGACATTCCGCCATGCCAGACTTTCAAGGCTTCCAAAGGGTTATCAAAATAAGTTGGTAAATTATAGAACAACACATAGCCGATGCGCCCGCCCAGCAGCACCCCGAGGATCGCCCATGTCAGATAATCGTCAATATCATAGCCATTGGGGCGATATTGCGGATCATCTTTATCCAGCTTGCAAATATGAATCGCCAACCGCCACGCGACGATGAAGCCAACAACATAGGCCAGCGCGTACCAGTGGATCTCGAGCGGCCCCAAACTCAGGGCCACAGGGTTAATTTTGGGAAAATCGAATGCCATAATGTCCTTCTTAAGTTATGCACTGAAACCTGTATAGAAGTTAAGACTGAGAGTTGCAACAGCCCAATAAATAATGCTAGACAGGATATCTAATCCACAGACATATAATGAGTTTTTTAATGGACAATAGTCGTATTATAGATGACTTGAGCCGCGTTGCCGGCGGAGCCTTCACCGTTTTATCCGCATTGGGCAAACAGGTTCAAAGCAATATCAAAGACCAGATGGGCGACAAATTCTCTTCCCCTGCGGCGGCAGATGACATTGCGCGGTTGCAAGGCGTGGTGACCAAATTACGCATTGAACAGGAAAATCTGAAATCACGTATTGCAGAACTTGAGGCGATGCTGGGCAAAAAGGCACCGACCAAGAAAGCCGCTCCCGCCGCCAAACCAAAAGCAAAAGCAAAGCCTGCCGCAAAAGCAAAACCTAAGAAACGCGCCTGATCTATTTTCAGGGGAGAACAAAGAAATGACTTCACAAGCTGATCCCTATTTTGATGATGCAGGCTTTAATCCGCTTGATAATGTCGAAGACATTCTGGCGCGGCAAAAATGGACTTATTCCCGTACCAACCGCGACGAACTCTTTATGGAGATGCGCGGAAAACATGGCGTCTATCGTATGATGTTCATGTGGAATGACAGTTCAGAGGTTATGCAATTCTGCTGCGAATATGATATCCGTCTGGCGGACTTCCAATATAACCATGCCTGCCAGATCATCAATAATATCAATTACGGCATGTGGGTCGGACATTTTCACATCTCGCCCGAAAGCATGGTGCCGTGTTTCCGTCATACCCAATTATTCCGTGGCATTGATTTCGGATCGGGGGCTGACCATCTGGAAGACCTTATTCGCGTGGCGATGGAAGAATGCGATTTCCATTATCCTGCCCTGCTCATGCTGGCGCAGGAACATACGCACGACGAAGACCAGTTTGCATTCGCCCTGATGCCGACGCAAGGCCAGTCCTAAAAGGTTGCCCGATGGTCACAAGCATTCTGTTGGTCGGTTGCGGAAAAATGGGCGGAGCCCTGCTCCACGGCTGGATCAAAAATGACGCTCTGGTTATATCGACCTTTGACCCTCATTACGCTGATGCCGACTATCACTCTGCCGCAGATATTACCGCGACTTATGATGTCATCGTTCTGGCCGTCAAACCGCAAATCATGGCCGATGTGGCGCGCGATCTCAAACATCTGGTAAAACCTGCGACACTGATCCTGTCCATCGCCGCGGGGAAAACCATTGGATTTTATGAAGATATTTTTGGCGCGGCAACATCCATCGTCCGCGTCATGCCGAATACTCCCGCCTTGATCGGCAAGGGAATGAGTGTCCTGTGCGGCAATGCGGCGACATCTGCGCCGCAACGTCATCTTTCCATGAATCTGATGGCCGTTGCGGGAGACGCCGAATGGATCGACACTGAATATTTAATGGATGCCGTGACCGCCGTGTCCGGCAGTGGCCCCGCTTACGTGTTTCATCTGGTCGAAGCCATGACCGCCGCCGGAATCGCCGCAGGATTACCTCCCGCCCTCTCTGAAAAATTATCACGCCAAACCGTCATCGGTTCGGCAGCCCTTGCAGAATCAGACGGCGCAACGCCTGCGGCCACCTTCCGTCAAAATGTCACCAGTCCGGGCGGCACGACCGAGGCCGCGCTGAAAATTCTGATGTCCGAAAACGGATTAACCGATCTCATGACCCGCGCCATTCAGGCTGCCCAGAAACGAGGAAAGGAACTCGCCTCATGAAAATAAATACTCTCTTGTTCGCCACGCTTCTTTTACTGTCTGGGCCGGCTCTGGCTGAACCTCTGCAATTTCAGACCCAGTCGGGCAAGACCATTCCGTTCGAGGTTGAGATTGCCAAGACCTCCGAAGAACAGCAAAAAGGTTTGCAAAATCATGACAGCCTGAAACCGCAGACCGGAATGCTCTTCGTTTTTGATCCGCCGACCAAACCGCTTTTCTGGATGAAAAATACCAAAATCCGACTGGATATGATCTATATCAGTGAAAATGGAATCGTGACCGGCATCCATGAAAATGCCATTCCATTCGATGAAACCCCGATTTCCCCACCGGCCATCAAGTCCAAAGGCGTACTGGAAATCACTGGCGGAGACTCCAAAAAGCTTGGAATCTCTAAGGGAGACAAGGTCATCCACACAATTTTCAAAAAAGATGCGAAATAGGCTTGATATTTAGATCTGTTTTCGTGTAAAAGAACTCCACGTCATGTCGGGGCGTAGCGCAGTCTGGTAGCGCAACTGCTTTGGGAGCAGTGGGTCGAGGGTTCAAATCCTTTCGCCCCGACCATTTCGTTTCATCAGGACATTTAATGTCTGGCTAAATATCTGTTTTCCATCAGATATGAGCCCCTGAGTGCAAATTTCAAAGCATTACCCCACCTGCCAGATTGAGGACATATTACCTCACTATTTCATAAATCCGCGCCGGTGTCACAGGCCGTACAGAATGGTCAGGCCCCCCAACAGAAGGAGAAGAAGCAGGCGCGCCACGAATAGCTTGTTCAAACGCCCCCTTAAGATCGGTATCTGTTTTAATACCTCCATCAAGGCCCCTTTTGAACTGATCCTCTCTTTGTCTGGCAGCCTCGCCCATCGAGCGCTCCAATTGCTCTCCGTATGTCGGAGCAGCATCATTCGTGATAAGATCAG
>DMIT01000159.1 GCA_003452275.1 Rhodospirillaceae bacterium
CTGTTACAGGCCGAGGTATTGAATCTGCGCGCCAACCCGAAACGTTCTGCAACGGGGGCCGTTGTGGAATCGAAAGTGGAACAAGGCCGCGGATCGGTGGCAACTGTTCTTATTCAAAACGGAACATTGAGCATCGGCGATATTTTCGTGGTGGGTTCTGAATGGGGCCGCGTCCGCGCCCTGCTGGATGACAAAGGCAAGCCGATTAAAACTGCTTTGCCGGGTCAGCCTGTCGAAGTCCTCGGTTTGAGTGGAACACCGGATGCTGGTGATAGCTTCACCGTGGTGAATAACGAACCGAAAGCCCGCGAGATCGTTGATTACCGCCTGCGTAAGAAAAAAGAAAAAGAAGCCGCCATTGTCACAGGAACTTCCTTCGAACAATTGCTGGCACAGGCCCGCGACAACAAAAAAGAATTGCCGATCATTGTCAAAGCGGACGTTCATGGCTCTGTCGAAGCCATTGCCGGCTCACTTGCCAAAATGGTTGCCGACAATACCGAAGTGGGCGTACGGGTTCTGCATACCGGTGTTGGTGCGATTACCGAATCCGATGTGACCTTGGCGCGTGCATCCGGTGCATTCCTTGTGGGCTTTAACGTCCGCGCCAATGCCCAGGCCCGCGACATGGCGAAACGCGACAAAGTGGAAATTCGTTACTACAACATCATCTATAACATCATTGATGATGTGAAGGCGATGTTGGGCGGTATGTTGTCGCCTCTGGTACGCGAAGAATATCTGGGTCAGGCGCAAATCCGTCAGGTCTTCAACGTAACCAAGGTCGGTAAGATTGCAGGTTGCATGGTCACCACCGGATCCGTGAAGCGCGGTGCCAAAGTCCGCCTGTTGCGTGATGATGTCGTGATTCACGAAGGTACCCTGAAAACCTTGAAACGCTTCAAAGACGAAGTGAAAGAAGTTCAAACCGGCATGGAATGCGGTATGGCCTTTGAAAACTATGATGATATCCGCGAAAACGACATCATCGAATGTTTCGAGGTGAAGGAAGAAACCCGCACACTGGCTTAATCATTATTCCCGTTTATTGCATCCCCGCGAAAGCGGGGATCCATGAGTATAAAAATGAAAAAAGATAATAAAAAACCACAGGGTTTAGGCCCCACACAACGCCAACTGCGGGTGGGTGAACAACTGCGCCATGTGATTGTCGCCACCCTTCAACGCGGCCATTTCCATGATGCCTACCTCATGGATAACGCAGACCAAGTGACCGTGTCCGAAGTCAAAGTGTCGCCAGACATGAAACATGCAACAGCCTATACTGTTAAACTGGGCGGCGGTGATACGACTGAAATGCTCGCATCTTTGAACGCAAACTTTGACGTGTTCCAACGCGACATCGGTCATGAAATCCGTATGAAATTCACCCCGAAAATCCGCTTTGTCGAAGATGACAGTTTCGAAAATGCAACCAAGATCGATGCTATCTTGCACAATCTGCCAAAAGCCGGCCAAGAATAATATTCAACGCAACAAGCCTTCATATAACCTTGGAAGTATTTTCATGAAAACAATCAAAACACTGCCCTTGACCGCAGCCGTTCTCGTGGTGGCTTTGATGGGTGGCTGCGATAGCAAGCCGGCCACAGCCCCCATGCCGGAAGTAAGCGACGAGAGCTGCAAGCCCGAGAACATAGCGAAAATTGATGCTGGCGTGCAGCAACAATTCGCGGACGCTTGTGCACGGCGCGGCTCCTTCAAACCCAGCCCGAAACGTGAATGGTGAAACGCTGACGATGAGAATGCCCACTCAATTTGACATTCTCTCTTTGCTATACCAATATTATACGATATGGCCTTTTTATGATCGCGGCGACATCGTTCTAACAAGTCTTAATCCATGTTCTGGCCAGAATTGCCGCTCTTATCGAATAAAGATAATGACTGGGAAGGATTTCTTTATTCTTTGCGTGACAAAGCCGTTTTGCCGCTTTAAAAGAAGTCCTCTTTAAAACGTAGGCACACATGGCACCAAAACCCAAAAATAAAATTTCCGGATGGATCAACCTGAATAAGCCTGAGGGCGTGACATCGAATGATGCCGTGATGATTTTGAAACGTGCGCTGGGGTTCCCCAAGATCGGGCACGCCGGAACGCTTGATCCCCTGGCAGCGGGAATTTTACCGATTGCCCTGGGGGAAGCCACCAAACTTGTCCAATATATGATGGAAGACGATAAGGTCTATTTGTTTCAGGTGACATGGGGCGAAAGCCGGACAACGGATGACCGCGAAGGCGACGTGGTGGCGACTTCTGACGTTCGTCCGACCGCGGAGCAAATCCGGTCTGTTCTGCCGGATTTTACCGGAACGATCCAGCAACGCCCCCCTGCTTTTTCGGCGATCAAGGTCGATGGCAAGCGCGCTTATGATATGGCCCGCGCGGGCGAAGACGTCGAGTTGGCGGAACGTCCCGTGAATATCTATGAACTGGATGTAACCGAATCGACGACCGATACGGCGACTTTCCGTTGCGTTTGCGGGAAAGGCACCTATGTGCGCTCTCTGGCGCGGGATATTGCCGAAAAACTGGGAACAAAAGCCTATGTCAGCAGCCTGATCCGTCAAAATGTCGGCCCTTTTTCCTTAAATGATGCGATTTCTCTGGACTTTTTCCGTGAAACCACCGATAAAGACCACCTCGAAAGCATTGTGCTTCCTGTGCAGACCGTCCTGGACGACATCCCGGAACTGGCCGTAAATGACACAGAGGCAACGCGGCTTAAAAACGGACAAAAGCTTACTTTTATAGCCCGTCCGGATGTCGAACGACTGGTGAAAGCCGGACACGACATCAAAAGCCGTGACGCTGGATTAATGATCGCGATGCATCACAACAAAGCTCTGGCAATGTTGGAAGTGCTAGGGGTCGAAGCCCAGCCAGTGCGTGTTTTTAACCTCTAAACTCTTTGAAAGGAGTATACGATGTCGATTACCGCAGAACGCAAGACAGCCGTCATTGCAGACAATAAAACCAGCGCCAATGATACAGGTTCCCCGGAAGTGCAAATCGCTATTCTGACCGAACGTATCACCGCTTTGTCCAAACATATGGAATCCAATAAAAAAGATTTCTCCAGCCGCCGCGGTTTGATGGCGATGGTTGCCCGTCGTCGTAAATTGCTCGACTTCCTGAACAAAACAGCAACTCCGCGTTATCAGGCGATTATTGCCAAACTCGGTATCCGTAAATAATTCCAAACGGCGCAAATCATTCTTCACAGGATATTTGCGCCGCTTGCTTTTCCCGAAACACCCTCCCTCCCCTTGTAATGATATAAAAATATGGCGAACAAACGTTTTTGCCATTGAAAATGCTATAGGCGTAACGTCCTAAAAGACGTATATTCAAGTGATTGATTCTATTCAGACATTCAGCAGACACTATGAGCAACGCAGCAAAATCGACAAAATCTAATCTACCCGTCATTACAGAAAACGATGATGCTATTGTCGGTAGGCTGCAAAGCGGCTATGTACTGGCGCTAACGGTTATCATTATCATGACCATTTTCTGCCACCACCTCACCTCGAAAGTGATCGAACAAGAGATCGTCGGGGCCGAGGTAGCATCTAACCTCAGCGGCCAGATTACACATATTAGTCAGATTGGGCGTTATGCTGTCTCTTATTATATGGAGCCGGAGGATCTGGATTTAACCCTGATGGAAAATTCGATCAACAATATGAAGACATCATTGCTTCATATCGGGGCCTATATCGACTCCACCAAAGAAGAGGACACAGCAAAGATTGCGCTGCGTAAAGCAATGCGTGATTCTCTCCTACTGGAGCAACGTCTGGGGATTTTTATTAAACAATCCCAAGATTATCTGAGTCTATCCAAACGTATCCCCAGTACCGATCCGGTAGTTGCGGCAAAAGAAACCCTTGAAACCCAAAGGGCGCTTAAAAAAATTTCCGATAAACCCAATCAGGAATTAATCAAGCTGCTGCAAATTTCATTAGCCGACCATCAGGAAAACCAGATTTACGAGATCAGGAATCTGCACCAGATGCAAACCTATC
>DMIT01000114.1 GCA_003452275.1 Rhodospirillaceae bacterium
CCCCAGAATAGCGGTGGTGCCGCTAAACGGTGTTTCAATTTTATGGGCCCGCAATGCGTCCAGTTCCGCCCATGATAACTGCACGACCGGGGTCACGATATCGGCGGCAGGGTTGGCGGCGTAGGCCTGAATAAGGTCGGTGACAAAATCTGCCGGAGTAAAGGGGGCATCGCCTTGCAGATTGATGATAAAATCAGGTGTGTCGGGGAGGGTATTGACGGCGGCCATCACGCGATCTGTCCCTGTTTCAAAATCTGCTGTGGTGAGGATCACGGGAATGTGATTTTGTATGCAGACATCGGCAATACGCTGGTCATCCGTTGCCACATGATAGGTGACATCGGAAATTTGTGAGACGACATTTTGGGCAATATCCGCCACGCGTTCCAGCACTGTTTTCCCGGCGAGCATTGCCAATGGCTTTCCGGGGAAGCGTGTTGACCCGTAACGGGCAGGAATAATGATGGCGGTTTTCATTATGGTTTGGCCTGTTGTTTGGTCTCGGGTCTGACCCACCATGTATCCACAACGCCCGGGGTCATTCCCGATAATTTTTGCGGATGTTCCAGTTTTGACCACCATGCGAGACGCCATTTATTATAAAACCAGTTTGGAATCACATAGTAATTCCATTGCAATACGCGGTCGAGTGCGCGGGTCGAGGCCACGAGGTCGGCGCGCGTTTCCGCTGCAATCACCTGATCGACCAGTGTATCGACAGCAGGATTTTTAATCCCGATATAATTGCGGGAACCAGCGATATCTGCCTTTGCAGATGTCCAGAATTCGCGTTGTTCATTTCCCGGACTGTCTGATTGCGCAATGACATTGGTCGTCATATCAAAGTCGAATTTCTGCATACGGTTGATATATTGCGCACTGTCTAGAACGCGGAATTTGCATTCCACACCAATCCGTTTCAGGTTTTGTGAAAATGGCAAAATCCAGCGTTCGAATGCCGGATTGGATTCCATGAATTCGAAGGACAGGCGCACGCCCGTTTTCTCATGCACGCGGATACCATCGGCCCCCAGTTTATATCCTGCGGCGTCAAGCATATCGGACGCAATTTTGAGATTGGCGCGATTATTCCCGCTGCCGTCCGTTTTGGGCGGATGGTAGGCCGTCGTGAAAACATTGGCGGGCACTTGATCTTTTAAAGGGTTTAAAAGAAGCAGCTCTTTATCAGATGGCAGGCCAACGGCAGCAAGTTCGGAATTTTCAAAATAGCTGTGTGTGCGAGTATAAGATCCGAAAGCGAATTGTTTGTTTTCCCAGTCAAAGTCAAACGCGTAGGCCAAAGCCTGACGTACGGCGATGTCCTGAAAGATCGGGCGACGTGTGTTATACAGAAACCCTTGCATTCCGACCGGACGATTATTTTCAATTTCTTTTTTGACGATGCGTCCATCTTTGACGGGGGGCGCGGTGTAAGCTGTCTGCCACAGTTTGGCGACATTTTCCTGTTGAAAATCAAACTGTCCTGCAAAGAAGGCTTCAAGCGCTACGTTCTGGTCGCGGAAATAGGAATAGGAAATCTTATCGAAGTTATAGCGCCCTTTGCTGGTTGGTAAATCATTTCCCCACCAGTCTTTGTTGCGCGTAAATTCGATTGAGCGGCCCGCCACTACTTTGGATACTTTATAAGGGCCGGATGCAACGGGCGGGGTAAGTGTCGTCGCTCCAAATTTTTTATCAGCCCAGTAATGTTTCGGCAGGACGGGCATCTGCGCGATAATCAAGGGGAGTTCGCGGTTGTTTCGGGTTTTAAAGGTAAAGGTGACCTTTTGCGGAGTGTCAGCGGTGACCGAGGCGACATCGGCATAATAAGCACGGTAAAAAGGGGCCGCGTCTTTGACCAGTGTATGAAATGTCCAGACGACATCATCGGCCGTAATCGATTTTCCGTCGTCCCATACGGCCTTAGGATTCAGATTGAAACTGATCGATGAATTGTCATCTGCCTGTTCCACTGTTTCGGCAAGCAGGGCATACATTGAAAAAGCTTCGTCATAACTTTGCGTCATCAGGGATACGGTGGTCAGCGCATCCATCCCGTCTGCCGCTTCGCCCTTGATGATATACGGATTAAGATTATCGAATGATCCGATTGAGGAAAGTTTCAGTTCTCCCCCTTTTGGCGCATCAGGATTCACATAGGCAAAATTTTTGAAATTCGGGGTATATTTCAAATCGCCATACAAGGACATGGCAGGTTGCGGAGGGCCGGCGAGAGCGCTAAAAGAAAGCAGGCTCAATGTCAGAAAAATAGGAAGTTTTTTCATGCGGTGTCTCCTATAGAGTGTCAGGCCATACGGCGCGGGCGATAGGCCATTTCCAGATCCGGACGCCCGAAAAGATAACCTTCGCCTAAATCAATCTCGAAATCGAGAAGTTCTTTTAAATCATGTTCTGTTTCAAGTTTTTCTACAATCAATGTCAAACGCGATTTATCCAGTGCCGATTTCATTCTGGCAACTTCCATTTCCCCGCGGGACGATGAACACATTTCCATCAATTTTCCGGCATTGAATTTGAGGAAGGAAAATCCTTTTTCAGCCAGATCATCGGCATTGAAATCTGAATCCGAAATATTATCGACCGAGAATTGGCATCCGATATGCGAGAGGCCATCAATCATTTTAAAGCAGGCCGGAGATAAATTCTTAATATCTGCATATTGCAGTTCAAAAACCAAATGCGGGGCCAGTTCACGACGGGTACGTACGAATTCCAGCAGATCGGTCATATAGTTTTTATCTTTGAGGCACCGTGACGAAATATTGATAAAATATCCGATTTCAATGTTGCGGCGTGCGTCATTGCGGATGGTTTCCAGTACATGTAACAGTAACAGATGATCGACATTTTCGATCTTGGTTTCTTTTTCCGCCAGTGGGCGGTAATTTTCGGCAGTCAGGTAAATGCCGGAACGCGCGCGGATACGCGCGAAAAGTTCCAGATATTGCAAACGGCGGGAGGGGAGTTTCACAATCGGTTGGGCGAAAATTTCGATACGCTCGTTTTCGATAGCGTGATTAATCAATTCGGCAATGACCGTATCGGAATATTCGGGCGTGGGTTTCAGGGGCTGAGGTTCATCTGCCGTGAATTCTTTCTGGCGGGAGGCCGCCATCAATAAGAGATCTTTATATTTCTGGGTTTTTGATTGAGCAACGGTACGAGGCTGGACTTTTAATTCCGCATCGGCAGGGTAAAAATGCGTTTCATTGGCAGCCTCCTGTTGCGGCATGAAGCTGTGATGTTCGCGGTTTTTATGTCCCATGCGTTCAAACGATTTTTGCATCAGGCGCATGGCTTGCGCAGGGGCGCGTGCAGCGGGCTCTGCCT